>JBDKUU010000806.1:0-41669 GCA_039679525.1 Phycisphaerales bacterium
GTGTTCGATGAGCGGATACTTTCTGACTCTGGATCGACTCGGTTTCTTGCACGCCTTGATCCGCCGCGTCTCGTCCGCACTCAAACCTACCCAATTGATGTATCGCGACAGGCCCATAGACCGCAGAAAACGCCTGCATGGCTTCTGCTTCCATTCCGAGTTACACCATGTGCGCAGCTTGACAATCGGGCCATTGTCCCGCTTCCGAAAGGCGGGGATTCGGATCAGACCCTTGTGATCCACACACGAGAGATCGGCCCCATATTCCCTCGACGACACGACATGCAGCGTGACCCCTGCATCAGCCAATCGATCCCACAGAACATTGCGGACATACTGCATCGTGCGGGTGCTCTCATAGCCACAATCCATCATCACGGCGACATCGGGTTTTGGGAGTAGACCTTGACACACCATCAGGGCGATTGCGGTGCTGTCAACCCCGCCACCGCAGGCAAAGACGATCTCCGATGGCAGCGTTATGGATTCCCTCCGCCTCATCGCAGACAATTGATTACTGCATCTCCTCGAACAGAATCGCGTCTTCCGGCGCCTCGTCTCAAAGAGACCGTGAGGCCTGGGACATGCGGTATTTTCACATATGGACATCATCCTCGACGTGTCCTCCCATGCCGCTTCTCGTGGCATGGGCGACAGACCAGACGGAGGTTGCTTGGATCGTCCATGCCTTGTGGTTTGGGAACGATGTGATCTACCACCCAATCGCCTCGGACTTGGCCACAATGGCTTCCGCAGAGCGTGCACGTCCCTCCATCCCGCCTGTAGACCATGCCACGCAGACCCCCGTAGCCTCGCCGCTTCCTCGCTCCAACCCACCGCTTGCCACCGTATCCGCGGCGGTAGGAGTTGGGGCGGGCCAGCAGCTCATAGCTGGTAGCCGAGCCGATCGTACTGCTGGGCCGATACGTGATCGCTGCCATTGGCATGCGATCAGCATCACTCCACACAGCGGCCAGCCAAACCCCCCAGTTTACGTATCCGTAAACCACTCAGCAAAATAGCAGCGACCGCTCCGCCAGCCACCACAGGCACAGACCGATGGCGTCCGACATATCGCCACCCGGGTCTTCCCCCATGTGCCGTGCGTAATCAGGCACCTCGCAGTCACACCCGCCATCCAAGCACCTTATACGTCAGCCCGCATTTCCGACACCGCCGATACTGGAACGGCGGCTGGGTCGAGACCTGCTCCGTGTCCAGCGATCCGCACAGACAGCGGCTCTTCGTCGGGAACGCCCACTGCGGCGGCTCCTGCAATGGGGCCTTATCCTTGGGCACCGGACTCTCATCGTCGTCACGTCGATCCATCTGCCTGCTCCACGATCCGTCAACCAAACTACAGGTGGGCCCGCGTGCCGGAATCGAACCATCCTGTCCCAAACCACGAGCCCACCTTAGCCTTGCCTGCGTTGCCTTGCCCAGCCCCGCCCTGCCAAGCCTCGCCAGGCCGCGCCCGGCCACGCCTGGCCCGGCCCAGCCTGCGTTGACGTGCCCGACCAAGCCCGACCACGCCGGACCCTGCCTCGCCCAGCCGCGCCATGCCTGCGTTGCCTTGCCTCGCCAGGCCTCGCCGGGCCAAGCCCGGCCCGGCCCTGCCGGGCCTGCCTAATCACGTCAGCATGGCTTCGAGTCCCTCCCGGATGGCCTTGAGTTCGTCGATATCCGTCACGGACCGGCACCAGCCACGGAGCACGGAGAGCTTCCGCTCCACGAGCGACTTGCGGGCCTCTTCATCCGCCAGGACGTCGGACCGCTCGCGGAACCCGGCCTCCGAAAAGGCAGGCAGCCAGCGGCGCACCTGGACGGAGGACGAGGCGCCGGCTATGGCCTTCTGCGTCTTCCCTTTGCCCCGGCGCTCGACGAGCGAGCAGACGTACTTCGTCCCGATGATCATGGCCACGGCCTGCGTCAACCGGAACTTGCGGGCCGCCTCCGAGTCATCCCATTCGAAGAACTCATGCAGCGGATGGCTCTCGTCGGCAGCCTCCGTCACCACGTCCGCCGCCGTGATCGTGCCCTTGCGGCTGACGATCTCGGCCAGTGACTGCTCGATGACCACCGTCTTTCTCTTGCGCACTACCTGACTCTCGGATCGCGAGAGATACTGCAATACCTGGTCGGCCATGATGTCACTCTTCATCCTTTCCGCCTGCGATCTTCTGCAGGATTTCATCGGATAGTTCCACGTTCATCGCCCAGTCGGGGATCATCAGGGCCTTCACCGGCGGCCGGCATCGTTTGCGAACTGCCGCAATCTCCTTGGCGTCCGCGATGCTCCGGCTGACGATGAACGTGCCGTAATTTCCATCCTTCTCCGGCCGCCATTCCCCAATGCCCACCTTGCCCGCCCGATTGAGCAGATCGACCACCGTCTCGGGCGGCATGGACTCCGGGAAGGAGATCACCATCGCCGCCTTCCAGTCCTCGAAGCTCGGCCGGAATCTAACGTCGGGCACGCGACCCATGCCAGACGTGCGAACCATGTCCATCCGCGGGACCATCCGGGAGAACGTGATCGGGACCGATCCCCCCTCGATGAAGAGACTCGACCGCAACGCCGTCTTCTTGAGCCCTTTGACCGACGTCGAGGCGGTCAACATCGCCTTCTTGAACGCCGTCGGCGGGATACAGATCTCGTCCACCGTGTTGCGGATGATCGCCCGGTCGACGCACTCCGAAGGGACCTTCTTCTCCCGCTGCGTGGGCAGGCCCATGTGCTTGCGGAGCATCTCCTCGATGGCCTTCTGACTGAAGCAATTCTGGATCATGGGGGCAGTGCCCTCCACCTCCAGGCACAAAATGAGTTCCCGTGGCTGCTCGATAATCACACTGGCTGAAGTTTTCTTCGACATACCGTTCCTTCCGTTCATCGTTGCGTTTCACTGCATGTCACTCGATCATCGCTTCTATCGTCCGTCGCCTCCTTTCTCGGCAAAACTCCAATGTCGCCAAACCTGCGTTGCCCAGCCGTGCCACGCCCAGCCCCGCCACGCCGCGCCGTGCCTGCCTTGCCTTGCCTCGCCTGCGTTGCCTTGCCTCGCCGCGCCGCGCCAGGCCTCGCCAAGCCGTGCCGCGCCGCGCCGTGCCTGCCTTGCCTTGCCTGGCCGGGCCCGGCCATGCCGAGCCGAGCCATGCCGTGCCCAGCCTGCGTTGCCCTGCCCGGCCATGCCGAGCCTCGCCATGCCTTGCCCCGCAACGCCTGGCCGCGCCGCGCCGCGCCGAGCCGCGCCGCGCCAAGCCGCGCCGGGCCCTGCCTCGCCGGTCCACGCCTGCGTTGCCTTGTCCAGCCGTGCCGTGCCGAGCCAGGCCGTGCCCCGCCACGCCTCGCCGTGCCTCGCCTCGCCTGGCCAGGCCCAGCCTGCGTTGCCCTGCCCGGCCATGCCTCGCCTTGCCTCGCCGTGCTATGCCGTGCCTTGCCCATTGTCTTCAACATCCTCAGTCCTGTACCTCGGCGTCCAGCGATCACAGCCTCCGGCCACGCGCGGCGAGCAGCCGAGGACGCATTGCGTCCGCTCCAACAAGCCGATCTCCAACTCCTCATGCAGGCAGAATCCACAGACGGCCGGCAACTGCCGCGGACCACGGGCCATGCCTTTCTCCTGCTCTTCCCGAAAGGCCGCCAGCCGGGCCCGCATCGTCCCCTCGTCGAGCGGTTTCACCGCACCGGGCACAGGGCCACGAGGCTTGCCGATGCGATGGGGATTGTGGAGGCAGTAGTGCCTGCGGTTGTACGCCCGCTTGCGGGCTTTGCGTCCTTGTTCCTCAGTGGTCACGGCTGCCCCCCGCACAGACTCGGAGGCCGATTCGTCCGCGTCCGGATCGCTATAGTCCCCGTCCGCACCGCGATGCCGTCCGTCGCCGACACGGTCTCGTAGTGCCAGCCATCCGACGTGTAACTCACCGTGAACTGCCAGAGCCCGTTCGGATCGACGGCCAACTCCGTCAGACCTGCACCCTCCTGCCGCCAGACCTTCAACTCCTGCGGCAGGGCGTTCGGCTCCTCGTTATCCGGATCGCAGACCCGGCCGTCGACGAGGATCATCTGACCCGTCCAGCCCGCCAGTCGCTTGAAGACCAGCTTCTCACCGCTCGCCGGGTCCGTCGCGACCCGATTCGGATCGAGGTCGTCGAGCGAGAGGAACGGCTGCTCGGGACACACCGCAAAGACCATCGGCGCCACAACTACCAATACACACATCGCCATCATCCATCGATTCATCGTTTTCACCCTTCAAAAAGCCGCATGTCCCGTCCTGCCTCCCGTCTCCATGTGCCCCCCTGCCCGGGGGCCTGCGTCAGCCGTCCGCCGTCCATTGCTTCATCAGAAGCGGATACCGCAGCGTGTCATTGATCTGAACCGCGTCCGGGGCAGCGGACGCGGCCTGGTCTGTCACGGGCCAGTAGAGTTTTACCCACAGGTATGCTCTGATCCACGTGCACCACGTCCAACCATACACGGCCCCGAGCAGTTCATCTATCGCTGTGATTTGGAGCATGGACGCCGCCATCGCAACCAGCCCTCAATACTCAACACGATGAACACGACGTCACGAACTGCCAACGACCACAGGCCCGCATGGGCATACAGGCCACAGCAGAGGCTATTCGACACCAGCCACACGGGGAAACACCAGATCAGCCTGCGGTTGTTCAAAAGCACACCCACGATGGCCAACACTCCTGCGATACCACCGATCCATTCAGTCATCCCGTAGCACTCCTATGCGCCCGCTTCCTGTCGCGGATCTCATTCTGCATCGTCCGCTCCAGGTACGCCTGGGGCGAATCGCACCGCTGCTGCCCCGACCTGATCCGACCGGCGATCCGCAGGACCTTCGCACGCACCCGCGACATCCCGATCTCCGTCAGCTCGCAGCGGCATTGCTCCCAGAGCTTCGCCCAGTGGGCGACCTCGTTGACGTACTCACCCCGGTCACAGGTCGCGTACCCGGCCGCCGCACAGACCTGCTCCCCGAACGCATTCGCCTCGGCACTGTACCTGTGCCCCTGGGCCGCCAGGATGTCGGCCAACCGCACCCGGCTCGGCTCAGGCCGGATATCCGAGACGGGGAGGGCTTTCGGACCAGGATCACCGCCAGGCCTGTCCTGGGGGCTGCCTGGACCCTCCCCGCCGTCGGGACTCGTCGAGGGGGTCGGGGATCTCGGGATCGGGGTTTGCCCGATGGCGGTTACGTGACCGCATTGCGTGCATTGCATCGCCTTGCCCCCCCAGCCCTTGGCCGCCTTTCGGGGATTGCCGACGTGGCCGCATTGCGGGCACGTCAGGCTTTGCGGGCCTTGGCCCGTTTGTCCGACGGCGCAAGCCGGCGGACCTTGGGCCGCACGAAGTGCGTCGAGGTCTTCGGACCTTCGATCTTCGATCTTTGCTTGCGCAGCAAGCCTTCTCGATTGCTTCGACTTAAAGGGCGGACCCTCGTTTTGACCCCGTAAAGGCCGTTTTCCACCCCCTTTTCCTACCCCCGGACCCCATCGTGACATTGGGGATTGTGGAGGCGATTTCTGAGAATGTTTTCCGACTACTATTTCCGGAATATCGTCGCACGAGTCCGGCGAAGGCTCTTCGACTCGCTCCAGGATGCCGACCGCTTCAAGGCGGTTGAGCAGGACGCTTGCACGCTTGGCCTTCACGCGCAGCAATCCGGCCACATCCGATGCCGTCATCGGCACTTTCGACCCGGTCACGAGAAGCCCTTGATATTCCAACCCCTGGTTCGTCGCGACCGTGAGAAGCTCCACGACCGCACCGACGAGCCACACATAATCCGGATACGCGCGGAGGCGGTTCATCGAGACGAGCCACTCGGCCCCCGCCCCCTTCCACGCATTCACATACCACTTGAGATACTGATGCATCTCCACGTTCGGCGGCATTCTCTCCGCCCCGAACCGCTCCGCGTAGCCGACGAACCGCCAGACTTTGACCCCTCTGGTCCCTGTGTCTGAATCGGATTGCCGCCTGGCCTTAGTCATGTTTCCGCCGCTTCCGCGCTGCATAACACGACCCATGGGCGAACCCGTCAGATAAATCGCCCATGACGCTTTCCCATTCTTCGGCTGGCACGAATTGTGGGGAACAGTCACCGGGAGGCGTACAGAAGCACGGGACCACGCATTCATCCGGCGCAACTCTTTTATGACAGAGAACGCAAGTTTCCATACCTTGAACTCCTATTTCTAAATCTGAACCGCTTTCTAAATCCGAACCGATCCGCGTAGCCGACGAACCGCCAGACGTTGCGTGGGAGTGTTGAAGCGTTGGAGCGTGGATGCGTCATAGAACCGTCCCCCGTGACCCGTCGCTCGTGGCCCGTTCGTTGCTGCTGTCGAACAAACCCAACTGGCCCGCCCTGGCCTCTGTGCGGGCCTCCCTGCCCTGGAACTGCCGGACAATGTGCCACGAATCATTGCGCACAAACGAGGCCGAGTCTACACTGTCTGCTTCCATTGCAGCAGCGCGATCCAAAGCCCGTAGTGTGCCGCACCGCCCGATATGGCACTTCATGCCGTGGTCGTGGGCCACCTTTACCCACATAGCAGCCGTCTCCCACTTCCACTCCACCGTACCACCGACAAACAGATGGGTGAATGTTCCGTCGAGGACGGCACTACGGACCGCGTTCTCCATCATGCCGTCCTGTACCGCCAAAGCCAGCCGTGGAGCCGTGGACAGCGACTCAGACGCATATCGCAAGGAAAATCGCAACGAATCACAACCACGCGCCACAATATCCGGGCAGACAATGAAGTCCAGACTCAGATCAAGCACATAGCATTTGCGAAGGGTCCCAAGGAAAAACTCCTCCATGAACGGGAAACCCCGCCGCCAACACTGGAATGCCCCATTATCCAAGGCGCAAGGAATGCCTCGATACATCTTGCTCGGGGTTCGGTTGGGACTCGATGCGATCATTATGCCAATACCCAAGTCGCGTACAATCTGAACCTTGTCTCCGCCTGGGTTGCTGGTATAGATCCTCATTCTACCCACCCCCGCATGACCTCCAGGCAGTCTCCTTCGATGATCGTATTGACAGGCAATCCGTTGCTCACTTCACAGTCCTATTGGCGTTAGGCCGATCTGCGTTCATCCGCGTCCATCTGCGGTTCCATCCTCTGTGCCTACATCTTCCGATTGCTGCCGGGACACCGCTTGTCCCGCTCGCCGCTCTTGCCCGTGAAGATCATGCCGTCCGTGTCGTGCGGCATGAGGCCCTTGGCACTCACCGGGATCGCGTGCCCGCAGTCCGGGCATGCAACGCGGGGGCGGCTGCCCTGCCGCGGCGACTTCGCCTGTGGCATGGATGCAGCCGGTGGGTGACGGAAGACATGCTGATTGCACACATTCGCCATGCCGACCACCATATCCCTCTTCGGGCTGCTCAAGCAGCGGCACAGGTTCGATGCCGCCCTGTGCATGCACGTCTCACAGGTCCGCCTTTGCGCGGGCTGAGGACCCGCAGGAGCTGGGGGGCACGGCGGTAGTTTGCTGCGAAGTGCCTCCTGCTCCTGTGCCAGATCCCCGATCATCGGCTCCGGGGATGGAGTCGCGCCGGCCGCCTGGTCGAACGGACTGGCGAGGTCCACGATGATCGAGCCGTCGATCCACCGCTCGGCCTCGTAGCTCACCGGCTCCTTCGGGATCAGGCCAAGATCCTTGAACCCGCCCACCGTCCCCACCCGGGCACTTACGCCCTGGCCCTTGCCCGGCATCATCATCTTGAGCGAGCCGTTCACGGCACCGGCGGACGGCATCAGCCGCAGGATGCGGACCTGATCGTGATGCTCGATCCGCAGGTACGGCTTGTCCTTCGGGATCTCCCGCGTCAGTTCCGCACTGATCGTCAGATTGCCCACCGGCGTGATCGTGACGAACCGGCCCTTGATCGACCGCCCGCCCTTGCCGCGGTTCGGGTACAGCGTCCAGCCATCCTCGGGAATCGTGATCTGCCTCATACGGTCAGTCCTTTCGGCTTCACGCCTTCCAACTGAGATATACCTGTTTCATCCCACATGCCTTTGCCGCGATCCGTGCCAATTCGTCCCGACTGACCCGGCAAATCACCCCTTTATGATGAATAGCTACATTGTCCCCAACCTGGTCCATGCAGGTGATCGCCAGCGAGAACTTCACCTTCAGATTTCCCCGCTTCTTCCGATCCCCTCGAACCGCCTCCCCAATCAGATCGATGTCCAAACAGCCGAACCGAAGAGACCCCTGCCATTCGTTCTCTACGTTCGTTGCGTCCTTGTAACTCAGGCTCGCATCTTCCGTTGGCAGGGGCCCGTGCCCGTGCCGTGTCGTGTACGCTCTCGTGACGTAGACCACGTCGAGTTCCGATATCCCCGCAGATTCGCAGATCGTGACGATGTTCGGCAAGCCCGTCCTGCTCCGTGTGACGTGCGGGAAAAAACGAAACGTCTCGTCGAGACAGAGCCCCTGAGAACCTTCGAAGATAACCGTGTTCCACCGCTCGAGTTCCGATGCCAGCATTGGCCTGGCCGCCGTGTGGAACGCGGCAGCGCTGTCCATGAACTCGTCGAATAATAGCGAAGATGCACATGCCTGCCGCAGGTTGTCCGAAGGAACCAAACCCAAAGACGCCAATCGATTCGGAAGGTAGACGTCGCGGATCGCCCGCACTTTTTCGGCAAAGTCTTTACACTCCATGTTCCACGCGAACAGTGGAAATTTTCCCTCGCACAATCTGACTACAGTCTCATTCACCCCGTAGCCGCAGGACCCGTGCCGTTGTGATCCGCGAGCGCGCTCCACTTCCCGATTGATGAGCATATCGTAAGGCGTCGTGATCGGGCTTGCGGGGTCCACGTAGAATTTCGGTTCGACGTATTGCCCAAGGTCCTTGTTCTCTCCGATCCACAGGAGTGGGTTGCAGATGAAGAACCGGGATAGATAAGTCGCAGAACCGTCCAGCGTCCCGCTGCCGAAGTGATGAAAGACGTGCCCCACGCCGTCCTCTCGCACGACGGTGTGGCCGGCCTGGGGGCCGCCGTTGTAGCGAACCACAACGGACGGCCCTTTGGCCTGTGACGCAAAGACGTGCGTCATTCTGCCTTTGCCCTCGTCACCGAACGCACTACCGATGATCGCCATAGCTTTCATACATCGACCACCGTGATTCCTCCGCACGCCGTTCGCTTGGACAGCCCGGAAATCGCCTGTCTCACCACGACGCCGGTGCTGCCGTCCCATGAGGCCGCCACATTCTCGGCATTTTGCCCCTCATTCACCTGCATGATCGAAACGATGACCTCTCCGAGACGGTTATGATCGGACACTTCAATGGCCCGCTCCCCCAGCAACTCCCTCCATTTCGCGATGGCATTCTGCTGTCTCGTCGCCGAAGTCGGCGTGATGAGGTGGAACACGTTCCAGTCACACGAGACTTCATCCAGGAGATCCTCGATGGCAACATCCGCTTCAACTGTCCCAGCCATGAACCTTTGGATTTCTTCGCGAGTCAGGACCGGCAAAGGGGATTCATCTCCCACCGTGAAGAGATACCCCATCCGATTTCTCTTGATGATCGCGTCACACTTCGTCTTGTGGGCGGCGAACCACCACAGGATCGGGTACGATTCCCCCCCATTTCCGCCGCCGTTCCCTTCGATGAAGAACTTCTCGATCTGTTGGGCGAGACGGATGTCTGCCTCGAATTGCGTGGTCTGAATCGGCGCATCGTCGCATGTGGCATCTCCGATCGCGGCCAACAACACATGCGGGTCCGTCACCGGTTTTCGGTCGTAGATGCCTTGGATGATGATTCCCAGCGACTTCTTGATGATCGTCGTAGCGAGCATCCCCATCGAACCCGTCTCATCCACCCCAATAATAACCGGGGTGGATTGCGGATTGGCTGGCGAATCACACGATTCCCGCACGCCGAACTTCGCCGGGTTCAGGTCATCGTGACAACCCGAACGATTGGTGAAGATGTCCTCTTGCGACTTGCCTGCGATGGACTTCGAATAATCCGTGTACACACTGTCATTCCATGTTGCATTTCCCATGTTTGTCCCTTTCGTAAATCGTTTCCGTTCACCTGTTCGTCACAATGTCAGCCCTTTCGGCTTCTCCTGCACGCGGCAGGACTCGGGGAAGTCCAAGACGTCGTGCGTCACTCGTCGCCAGTCGCTCGTTGGTCCCTGCTTCATCCAGACCGCGACCCCTGCATTCTGGCACTGCTCCACCATTTCCGCGGCCGCCGCCCACCAGCCCCCAGGGTCTTCCGCCGCCCATCGGCCCGGCCTGCCGCCCGGCAGCTTCTCGCAGCCGATCACAACCCAGTCGAGGCGTGGATCTGGGCCGAACGGGTTGTGTACGGCGGAATAGTCGTGGACACAGCCATCCTCACTCGCGCCGCAGTTGGGACATTCCCAGTGGCCGTCCACGTCGTCAGGCCCATCATACTCTTTGGCCAGCCCACCCTCCGGCGTATCGTTGTCACGAAATCCGAGCCAGCCGCAATCGCTGCACTGGACGTCGGCCAGGTATTTCAATAATCCGTTGCCGATTGGCTCGATCAACGGCTCGAAGCTCACGCCTCGCATCACCGCCGGAATCCGAACGAGTGTCTCGATCCGGTCCAGATGCTTCGGCGACTCGACCGAGACCATCAGGATCACATGGCGAAACGCATCAGGCCACAGCCAGTATGGTGGGGGCCTGTGCTGGTACCACTTTATGAACTCCGCCATCCGCTCGACGCACTTCGTCAGGACCATGAACCGCTGCTCGGGACACGTGGCCATCGTGTCGAAGACGCGGGCTATGTACTCCAACGGCACCCGCTCGTCGAACAGATCGGATTTGCTGTTCACGAAGATGAGCTGCGGACCTCGCCAATGGCGCGGCAGGTCAAGGTTGGACTCCAGCAACTCCACTTCGCCGGACCATCGCAACGCGCCATGCGAGTCTCGCGAGATAACCTTGGCCGCCGGGCCACCAGGGAACCGCCCCGCAATCCGGGCCAGGCTCGGCAAGGCCCAACAGTGCTCGCAACCCTCGGACCGCTTCTCGCAGCCCAAGGTCACGTCCCAGGTCTCGTCACAGTATGGAATCTCAGTATCAGCCATTCAAACCCCTTTCACCATAGAGACACAGAGATCACAGAGATCGTAGATGTTTGAGAATCACGTCATGGACCGCCGCCTTGCACCAACCACACCCCGGCCTCTCAGGGCCAAACGGACTATCCCTGTGCATCAGCATGAGACGGCTCGCCTTTTTTCCGTTGCCGCCATCCGTGAATAGTTCCTCTGTAATCTCGTCCGCAAGCCTGTCGTATTTTCGTTCCATCCTGTTCTGCATCTCCGTGTCCTCTGTGCCTCTGTGGTGAATCATTTCAGGCCGTCCTTGTTCCCCGGCCGAAGCCACCCGGCGACCGCCGCCGCCATCCACAAGACCGGCCAGACTATCGCCCCGATCAGCCGCTTCATCGTTCTTCGCTCGGCAACTTCATTGCCCGCAGACATTCGACCAGCCGCTTCCTTGCCGTGGCGGTATCCCCGTTCGTGATCTCCGTCACCGCCTGCTCGATCTGACCGATGACAACGCCCTCTTCGACACCGAACAGCAGAAAGCCGTCAATCCACTCCACACCGTTGTCGTCCCAGAGTTGTTTTGTGCGCAGGGCGTCCTCCTGCTCAGCGACCCACTGCCGATACAGCCAGTCCCGACTCCGCCGGCCGTGGACCCCGGCCGCGTACTTGCCGCCCCAGATCCGGGGGGCCTGCCCGAGCAGCCAGAGGAACAGACCATTCCACGACCGCTGCCCGAGGAACACGCCCACAACCCTGAGTACCGCCCTACCGATCAAACCCCACATGGTTACTCCTTTCAATTTCTCTCGCAGAGACGCGGAGACGCAGAGGTCAAAGAGCCGCCGGACGGTTCACGCCGCCCGGCGGCTTCCGAGGAGGTGTATGAGACTATGGATTCAGCCAGATCGTCACGCCGAACAGGGCGCGGACCTCCGGCTGCTCGTCCGCCGAGCCCTCCGGACGCACCCACTCGGCCCAGATCGTCGGCTGAACGAACCGGTCGGGGAACAGCATGGCGCCCGTCGCCAGCAGGAAACTCATATCGGCGCTGTCGTTGATCTCCCACGTCACGCCGATCCGGCCGTAGGTCGTCAAGGGCACGTCCGGCAGGTCGATCGCGGGCAGAACTGTACCCAGGATCTTGCGGTAGGCCTCGTCCAATCGGAAGGTCGCCACGGGCCCGAGTGCAAAGTTCTCGCCCGTGTCCTCACTAACCGCCGAGTCCGTCACGAACAGCAATCCCACACCCCCGTTCGGATCGGGCCACCAACTTGCGGCGATCTGCACGTCCTCGTAGTCGAAAGCCCCGTCCACCGTCCATGTGCCCAGGTCCATCGAACCCCAGCACGGCACCACAACCAACAAACCGATAATCCACTGAAACGTCCTTGCTCTCATGTTCGAATCCTTTCTAAAGAAGTTTGAAGTTTCAAGTTTGAAGTTTGAAGGTTATCCTCTCGCAAAGACGCGGAGACACAGAGGTCACGAAGAAGATGGTGTCTCGTGACTCGTGATCCGTGACTCGTATACGACCACCCGGGCAAGCTGCATACCTGCGAACCATAGTTTGTAGGACTCGCAGGGAGGATCGTGTTCGCCGCATCCGCCGCACTCATGCGACTCACAGAATTCCTCTGGGTCGAGTGCCAATACCCCCTGCGAGTGGTCCCATCCCGCAGCCACCTTTTGCGACCAGTCAACCACTTTGTCACACCACATCACCTGCAGTACGTGCGGTTCGATGTCATCGTCATCGAGACGCCTACCCACGTTGCTGTTCAGGAATCGCTCGAAGGCCACATCAACGCCGATATCGTCACCGCTGCCGAGACAATCCGGGCAGGTCCCAATGTCTACAATGCCCTCACCACTGCAAGTCACGCATTCTCCAAGTTCCTCTTCTCTCATTTTTCTGTGTCCTCTGTGTCGTCTGTGCCTCTGTGGTGCATCTCTTCCGCGAACGCCACACACACATCGCAGCCGACCGGGCAGTCGTCATCTACCTTGAGCGGGCAGGGCTCGACGCCGCCGGGCTCCGGGATCAGAACCCTCGGCCGCTCGATCCCGTCGCCGCATAGGTCGAGGTCGCGGCCGCTGAGGTCGGGATTCGTCGCTCGGCTCTCGTCGCTCGCCATATCGAGCCGGACCGTCAGCAGGTCATCCATCGTCAGGTCACTCATCGGGTCCATCGTTCGTCACTCGTCCCTCGTCGCTCGTCGCTCGTTTCGTATCTGCGTTCATTCGCGTTCATCTGCGGTTCCCTTCAGGTTCCGAACATGGTACAACACGATCCGATCCGCGAATTGCCCCCAGCATAGAGCATCGTGAGGTTCGGCACATGGGCGAGGCCCGCGTCCGTGATCCCCGAATTGCCCCATGCATCGAGCGTCGTGAGGTTCGGCACATGGGCGAGGCCCGCGTCCGTGATCCCCGAATTGCCCCCATCATAGAGCTTCGTGAGGTTCGGCACATGGGCGAGGCCCGCGTCCGTGATCCCCGAATTGCCCCCAGCATAGAGCGTCGTGAGGTTCGGCAACTCGGCGACCTCGACTCCAATCTGTCTGGCAAATTGTTCGGCTGTCATAGTTACCCCTTAAAATGCAAGCAGCCACTATCCCCGAATCCGTCCGATCCAGTTTCGTAGTCTTCTGAAAATCTGCCGCAGTAGACGTCTCATCATTTCCATCCTTCGCGTTCATCTGCGGTTCCCTTCCCCTTGTCACTCACTTCCCGTCCAGAACGGCCTTAAGAACTTCGGGCCAGATCCCTTCATTCTGCCAGACCCGCTGAACCAGCTGCCAGTAGTATGGCAGCCGTTGCTCAGGAGACAGGTGTCCCCAGCATGTTTCACAGAGGGGGAAACAACCAATAGTACCGAAGTGAGTAGTATGGGGCTCGGCATGATCCCATGTATCCCCACAGCGCAAACAATAGCTATATCCCCGAATCCGTCCGATCCAGTTTCGTGGTCTTCTGAAAATCTGCCGCAGTAGACGTCTCATCATTTCCATCCTTCGCGTTCATCCGCGTTCATCTGCGTTTTGCCCCGTCTTGCGCACGAGAAGTTCCGCAACTGCCGCTTCAAGCAACTCCCGTGTAGCGTCCAGTCGCTTTCGCAGGTCGCCACGTTCCCGAATGACATCATCCAGCCTGCCCACCAGTACCTTGTTCCGTTTCTCGTACTCCTCTGCGATTAACTTCCAATCCGTCCACTCCTCACGAACCACCAACAACCACCGCTCCCGGCATCGCGTACACTCGATCTCCAGGCAGGTGCGCGGTTGGGGTTCTGAAAAACAAACGTCATACTCCGGCAAAAGTGCCTTCTCTTTGTACTTCATCATTTCCTGGGCTCTCCGTGTCTCTGTGGCGCATCATCCGGACCTCTGCCGCCGTCGGCGGCCGCTCCACCTCGAACAGGTGCAGCTTCACCGCCACACCGAACTGGAGTTGCCGCAATGTCTCGATGGCCTTGGCCTGTGTCGCCGCAATCACCTTCTGAAACCGGCAGACCTCGTCCACATGGCCGCTCTCGTACTCCGACCGATACCAGATCGTCCAGGCGGCGATGTTGTCCTCGGAATACTCCTCGCCCCGCTGGATCGCGAGCCGGACCACGTGCCGACACCCGCAGTGCGGGCAGTCGCCGCGATGGTCCACGACCTCCGGCAGTGCCCGAGTCGCCGGGGCCAGCGACCCGGCCCGAGGGCGGGCGTTCGGGTTGCGGATCGTCGAGGGATCAGCCCCGAGCGGGGTCCTCTTCGAACGGGATACCGCCTTCCTGCCCATCAGTCCCTTCCGTGTTTTCGTCCTCGATCTTGTCGGGGTCCTCGCAGATCTTCGCTTCGATCGCCGCCATCACCTGCTCCCGCATCTTCGTCCGCCGAGCGACCAACGCCCGCTTGCCGTCCGCCGTGCCCGTCATCGGGATCTCGTCCAGCCAGGCCGCGATCCCGAGCTGCACGGCGTTCAACGCCGCCGTGCGCGAGGTGAACGCCGGGCCCTCCTTGGCATCGTGCTCCTGCGTGTAATTGCCGAGCCGGGCCAGCCAGCCGCTACGCCACTGGCCGGGACCCTCGTAGATCAGATCGACCGTGAGCTCCGCCAACTTCAACCCCTTGCACTTGATCGCGAACGAGTCGGAGTGCGGAATCTGCTTCTCTGTGTCCTCTGTGACGGGCTTCGCCTTTCCGAACATCGTCGGCTGGATCTCCGTGATCGTCAGCAGGATCGGCGTATCGGCCGCACTCATCCTCTTGATCGCCGTGGCCCGCTCGTCCGGACTGTGGAACCCGCTGATCCGGAGCTTCTGCCCCTTCGTCCTACAGGACATGCTCACGAGCTTCACAACGCTCGTGATCGGCTCGATCTGGAGCTTCTTCTGCTCCGGCGCCAGCGTGATCCGGACCTTGTCGTCGCCGTCCGCCCGGATCAGCCGATCCAGCTCGCCCACCTGGTCCGCGGAGAAGTCGCACAGGTCCAGGTCGAGCTTCTCCTTCTCGCCGGCCACGGCCCAGGCGAGGATCTTCGTCTTCGTCGTCACGTTCATCCGTTGGATTCCTTTCATTTTTCACCACAGAGACACGGAGGTCACAGAGGGCGCGGATAGCTTGACGTCACTCCCTTGTTTTCTCCGTGTTCTCCGTGTTTCTGTGGTGCATTCCTCGTTCGAGCCCGACGTACATCTGCCGGCACTCGCGGAGGCGGTTCTGGTCCTCCTCGTCTTCACACTCGCCGCCCATGACCATGGCCGCGACGGTCAGGACGCCCACGCCCAGGCCGGCGAGACTACAGAGGATCCCCACCCCGATCGCCAGCCACTTCACGATGACCCACATCACGACGGCCATGCAAGACTCCTTTCGTCTCGATTCCATCGGGCGGCCGCGGCCTCCCTGCCGCGCTGTGCCGCCCGATCGTTCGCCGCCATCCTGGCGGTTCTAAACGCCGGGGCCCGCGACTCGTCACACGGGCGGCGGCACTGGTTTGCTTGCCGGCGGAGGCTGAAATCGCTGGATGCAGAGAGTGCCTTATGGACTATCTGGTTCTCCGCCGGCGACGATCTTTGTTCACCACAGAGACACAGAGAACACAGAGAATAGATGTGCGATGGTCCAGCTCGTTGCCCGGCTCGCCGCCCTGGCCGCACGTGCACGCATGCGGGATCAGGGGCCAGAACCCGTCGGCACAACAGGGGCGGTCGCGAACGGCCCTTTTCTTCTCTGTGCCCTCTGTGCCTCTGTGGTGAAAAGGGCGGGCGGCTCGACTATGACGGTACTTCGATCCGGCAGCTACGTCGATCCGCCGCCGCATCGGGGCGATCCCCCGACATCGCGAATCGCAACCGGTGTGCTCACGGCCCGCCGCACGCCAAAGGATGCACTTCCCGCATGCCGCCCGCCTAAGAAATGAAACGGTGTTTCGTGAACCGTGGCCTGTGGCACGGATTGGCTGCAAAGTGCCGGTCTCTCCCGGCTGTCACGGACACTATTTCGCCGATTTGCTGCTCCGGACCACGGCCGGTCAGGGTCCGTCCAGACCTCTGCGTTGTAACCCGGCCAGGCGGCCAGTACCTGAGTCGCCGCCGGCCGGGGTTGATGTCACGCCAGGCGGTTCGGGGAGCCTGTGCGAATGACGCCTGGCGATGGTTGAGAGGAGGTTTGAAGAGGGGCCGGGCGCGACCCGGCCCCCGATCGAGATGTGATGCCTGAGCACTGTTATTACCGTGGGATAGCGGATTCGTACCATTGGATTCTACCAGGGGACTCATAATCCCTTGGTTCAAGGTTCGAATCCTTGTGGGCCCAGTCGGTGAAATCCCCTGCTCAGGGGACCTCACCATGAAACGGCGTTGAATGCCCGGCGGCCCTCGTCCAGGCATTTCCGCTGGTCTACCGCTGTGTAGACCTCTTTGGTCAGCCGATCAGTGGCGTGTCCGAGCAGCTCCTGGCAGAAGTGGCTCGGCACGCCCTGCTCGGCCAACTGCGTGGCCGCGTTCTTCCGCAACGTGTGGAACGTCCCCTCGGCGATCCGCTCAGCGCCCGCCGCAATCCGCAGGGCGTTCGCCGCCGCGAGGATCCGCCGCAGCTCCCTGTGAAAATTGTTGTACGGGTACTTTCTCTGTGTTTCGGACAGGCGCCCCACCTGCGACTGCTTGGCCCGACAGGTCCGCTCCTTCAGGAATGGATACCGCCACGGGGCCACCTGCCGCAGTCGCGACAGGACCGCCCAGAGATCGTCGCTCATCGGGACCTTGCGGTCTGACTTGCCCTTGGCCGTCCACCGCCAGAACTCCCCGAGCCGGTCCGGACGCGACTGGATCATAACGACCCCGGACTCGAGGTCGATATCGTCCCATCGCAGGTTCCAGACCTCGCCGATCCGAGGGCCTGTCAAGGCCATCAGGAAAAAGCCCGTCCACCGCAAGATCCCGGCCGCGTCCGGCCACGTCAGGGCCGCTACGCCATCGTCCGGATTGCCCCGCACGACGTCGAGCATCGAGCCCAACTCCTCGTGCGTGTAGACGTGCACCTTCCGTCGCGTCGCCTTGACCCGGTGGCAGCGGGCCACCGGATTCGCCGCACAGATCCCGGCGTCGACGGACCAGGCGAAGACCTGGCCGACCGCCGCCGTATAGCTGAAGACGCTGTGCTCGCTGAAGCCCCGGCCGTAGCGGCTGGTCGCCTCATCCCGCATGTGACGCTGGTACGAGTCGATCTGCTCGGCCGTCACGGCGGCCGCCGGCGCCGAATCGCCCAGCAGCCGCCTCAGCAGCCGCCAGGCGGACCGGCACTTGGCGCGGGTCGTGCCCTGGGTCACGGAAGAACTCTCGAACTTGTCAAATAACTCAACGATCGTGCATCGCTCAGGCATGTGATACCTCCTAACTCGGCCGCAGGCATCACACCCACGGCCATTATACCACAGACCCCATGCGCGACCGCTGATCTATGAGCTTATGCACTTGTCAAAGATCCGTCTTCGTCATCCATCCATCTTCGCCCTGGACCCGGGGGGCTCGCCGCAGCGATGCCGCCATGCCGTTGTAGTCCATCAGGCCATAATCGTCGCTCGTCACCCGTCACTCGTCGCTCTGGATCTGCGTTCATCCGCGTTCATCTGCGGTTCCATCCTCCGTGTCCTCTGTGCCTTTGTGGTGCACTTCCCCCTCCTGCTGCGGCACGATCACGAATCCCGGACCCTGCCGCATCGGGAGGACGAGCATGCCCGCCTCCTCCGCCTGGCGGATGATCCGCTCGACGATCTCGCGATCCAAACCCTTTGCATGCCGCATCGCGATCCGCCGCCGGGCGTTCGCCGCCCGGGCCGCCCGATAGTCCACACAGTCCGGTCCGTGGCGTCTCATCGCGCCCCCCTCTCTGTGTTCTCTGTGACTCTGTGGTGAATCCTCCGCTCTTTGGGACTCGGCGTGGGGCCTCCCTGCCCTTTGCCGCAATCCCAGATGCGAAAGGGTAGCGTTGGCTTGAAAAAAGCGGGACCGGCACCGGCGGACTGGCACTGCCGCCGAGTGTGGTTGGCCGGGTTCCCGCGTGGCTCGTCGAAAAAAGAAGCCCCGGCCATGCGGAGGGAGAGGAAGCGAGACTGTGCCGGGGCTCTATGAGCTGACAATAAGGCCCTGATCCTGGATGAGGGAGAGGGAGAGGAAGCGAGACGATCAGGGCCATGAAGTGCTTGCCTGTGTTCCATCCGTGCGAACTCCCTTGACATCACAACACTTTTGTGCTATCATCAAACCAGACAATCATGCCCAACGGAGGGGCAAGACCATCCAGATCATTCGCGTGCGACCGCTATCGGCTCCTCGTGCTTAGCCGGCTCGTTCCGCCGCCAGAGGCCGCAACCCACACTCGATCTCTACATCCACAGGCCCCCATGCCGGGGCTTCGAAAACCACACTTCACTCATCTGGAATCAGGGTACAGGAGATATGCAGTGGCGTCAAGAACTTTCTCGGAAAAATCCGAGAGGTTCTCGGATTAATTTGGGTCGTAGTGTCGCAAGTGTTTGTATAGGGTGTGGTTATGCCTCGACCTGAGAGTTTGAAAAATCTGAGCGGCGATATCCCGGAAACCCTCCATAATGAGATCCTGGAATGGGTGGAGAACCACAAGGACGTCAAGATCCGGGGGGTCGTCGAGGCGATGGCGGAGTTGTGGCTGGCGTTGCCTTCACGGCTGCAGGCCCTCCTGCTGGTGAGTAGGCGGGACAGCGACGATTTCATGTGGACCACCGGCGAGATCGGGCAGAGGTATCTCGCGATCGAGGACGTGTTCTGCACCAACTGCCAAACCGCCCCGGAGGTCGTCCACCGGTTGCTCACGATGCTCCGCGACTACTCGCTCACCGGGGTCGGTATAGCGAACGCTCATCAACTGGGATTGTTCCTGCGGTGTCTCACTGACCTGGTTCGGGGGATCAATCGCGAAACCCTGGCCATCGCCCCTGAAGCGGATCGCCTCGCCATCCAAGACATTATGGCTGCAATGGATCGTCGCGCCGGGGTCAATCTCATGTCTGAAATCCCCGCAACCACCACGACTATGCCGGCTTCTCCTCCTGCCCGTTGCACCCCACAATCTGTGGCAAGAGCACCTCTATCTCGTCGGCCAGCGCGGCGAGGTACCACGTCGGGAGAGCCGAAAACACGGTCCGCAGACGGCTGAGCTGCCGGGCCCGTTCGAAATTGATGATGCCGGGACGGCCGTCGATTGGCGAAGGGAGGTCACGAATCATACAGTACCCTTCCACTCCGACCTCCTCACCCACCGCCTTTCCACAACAAAACCCTCGCCACAGGATAAGGCGCGCCGCGACGGGCGGATGTTGATGGAATTCCGGGAAAATCTGCAACCAAGAGCGTTTATCGCTTTGCAGGGTGCCAGCGGAGATGTTTGAGATCCGCCTGAGCCCTCCGTTCTCCGCTGGTACCCCAAATGCGAAAAACGCGGTGCTTCATCGGTTTACACACACAAGGTGATGACTGTATCGATTGTATCGACTACCAACCCAACCGATCCCCTATTCTCCGTGCCCTCTGTGCCTCCGTGGTGCACCCGCTCTTGCGTGTGGGGGAGGAATTTGGTATACTTTGCTCAGTAGCCGAGGCACCTTTGATTTTTTCAGCGAGATAGGCGTCTGTAGGATAGAGGCAGCAGGCGGCAGACTGGAGGCCGGAGGGTCCGAGCGAGACCCCGATCCCCCACCCGCCTGCGACGCCGATAGATGAATCGAGGAGAGGAACATGATCGACTGCACCGTACTTTTTGCGTTCGCCGCACCCGCCATCATTGCCGCTGCCTGGGGGATCTGGCTGGGCGTCTGGCTGCTCCACCGGCTGGCGAACCGGCTGGCCGATGGCCTGCTGGCGCACCTGGGATTACTGTGATCGCGAGAGATTGGGAGGTGAGAGGTATGAAGCGCTGGATGGTCTATGGGCTGGTGGCCCTGCTCGTTATCGAAAATGTCCTGGCGGCTGGCGTCGTGGCACGCAAGGGTGGCTGGCGGTGGCTGGCTCGGCAGTGGCACAGGGCGGCACACGGGGCCCCGAACACCGGACTGATGGTCGGCATCTTTGAGGCCTGCCCCAATTCGACCGAGGATGTCTACCTGGTCGGCGACTCCCTCACCGCGTTCGCCTGCTGGTCCGAACTGATCCCAGGGCACAGGGTCTGCAACCGTGGCGTGCCGGGCGATACGACAGCCGCCATCCTGGCCCGGCTCAACGAGGTGACGGAGGGCCGCCCCCGCGTCGTCGCCATTATGGCCGGGATCAATGATCTGCTCGCCGGCCGGACTGCACCCGAGACGATCGACGGCCTGAGGGAGATCGTGCGGCGGATTCGGGAGGCGTGCCCCGAGACCCGGATCGTGCTCCAGAGCGTCCTGCCCGTCAATCCCGCTATCTACGACGCCGTAACTCGCCCGTACCACCCGGAGGCCTGCCAGCCTACCACGCAGCAGGTGTCCGCGATCAACGCCGCCCTGCAGGACCTGATGGGGCCGGGGATCGTCTATCTGGACCTCTGGCCCGCCATGACTCGGTGTGGAGAACTCCGCGAGGAGTACACGCTTGACGGCGTGCACGTCAACGGCGCCGGATACCTCGCCTGGGCGTCGGAAGTCCGGCCGATCATCGAGCCCTGATTTCACCACGGAGGCACGGAGGGCACGGAGAATTGAGAAAAATGTTGTGATTTTGCGATTTTTCTTCGAAGAAAATCAGGTCGGGCGAGTCTATAATAGTAGAAGCAGGCCACAGGGGCCTGCTCAGGTCTGAACCTTAAATCAGGAGTCGAACATGAGCCGTTACGCCTATCTCCAACCCATCACAGCGAACCCCCACCAACTTATTACCGATCTGGCTGTCGCCCGGCGCGGCAATCTCCAGGTCTCCAAACTGGCTGCCCTCGCCGCACGAGGCTGGGGCGATACCCTTGAGGCGATTCAAAAGACCGTGACCCGGCTCGACCAACTGCTGGCCGAGATGGCGAAGATCCCGCTGCTCACGGCCGACGACCCGCGGCGCGAGACCTATACAGATCACATGATCGCAGCCGGACTCCCGATCGAGCCGACCACGATCCGGGCGTGGTTCGCCGCTGCTGAGCCGAACCGCCCGCATCTGCATCAAGAGGCGGATCGCCGACCCGCCGACTACTATGACCGCGTGCCGGTCCAATTGTTCGGCCTGGCCTGGATCGAGCTGCCACCCGACTGCCGGGTTGGCTCCTTCACGAAGGCCGTCACAAGGGCCCACAGTTCGCCCGCCGAGGCGGCCGACGAACTCAAGAGTCGCGGCCTGCCCGCTGGGGATCTGCTCTTGAAGAGCCTTTGGGACGGCCGCTGGCAGGTATTCCAACGTCGTCAGGTGACCGGCCGGGCCGCTACGCCGATGGGCAGCTACGCCAAGAAGGCCCCGCTGGGCACGGGCCGGCTGTTCATCCGGTGATTCCCCGCGTCTCCGCGTCTCTGCGTGAGAATCTATTCCCACTATGCACTCGCCGACGCTGAGGGGCTGGCGCTGACTGATTGGCTCGGCGTGCCTTCCGACGCGGACGCCGACGGACTGACGCTCGCCGATTGGCTCTGGCTCGTGGATGGGCTCGTGCTGAAGGACCCGCTCACCGGCTCGCCCGGCTCGACGGCGGGGCCCGGACCCGTCCCCTCCGTGATATAGCCGGCGACGAAGACGTCCTCGATGCACTCGATCACGCATTCCCCGCTCGTCAGGGATCCGCGGCTGATCTTCGTGACGCGGACCGCGAGGGCTGAGACCTTCAGGTCCGAGCAGGTGATCGTGATCGGGTCGCCAACTTTCAGGTGCGCCATGGTCCGCAGTGCCCGCAACACGAACGTGCGGGGCATCGCACTGACCGCCTGCTGCTCGCGGGCCGCGATCTCGACGGCCAGGTCCGGCAGGCAGATGAAATTCGAGTAGTCGATCTCCTGGACGACGGGCAGCCCCCCCTGCTTGGCGATCATGGCCAGGTCCGGTCCGTAGGCGGGCCGCCGCTCCAGCGTCACCCGGTCCCAGTACCAGACCTTCGTGCGGGTTGGCAGCCGGCCGAGCGACGAGCAGGCCATGGACTCGACCCAGAAGTCACTCTCGTCGAACGATCCGACTGAAACATCCGATTCGCGGATCAGGGCAATCTCGAATTTGCCCGTCTCGGAATCGACGTAGAGCTTGCCCCGGATGATCTCCTCGATCTGCTCGACCATCTTCTCGATATCGTCGGCGTCCCAATCCCACACGCACGAAAGGCCGATCCCCTCCGTGTAGCACGTATCCGCGGCCGTCGTGAAGCTGTCCCCGATCAGGGCGGCGGACTTGCCCAGCCCGATCACGGAGCTGGTGAGCAGCTCGTACAGGATATGGATCGCGTTCAGGTCCCCATCCGAGCCCACAGGGGCCTTCGCGATGTACCACATCGCCGTGCCGTCCGAAAGCTGGTTCACCCGCTTGCAGAGGAAGGACCAGGGCTTCAGATACGCCTGGGTCCCGATGTACGTGAGCTTCAGGACGATGGATGTGAAGCCGCGGGAGGGCGGCTCCGTGGCGCCGAGCAGTGCGGAAAGATAGGAGTCGAGCGTCTGGGCCGATCCGCCGTAGAGGATGTGCAGGGCACCCCCGTAGTGGTAGATGCCTCCCTCTCGCTTGCCGCCCCCCCAGCACCATTGGCATTCCGCCTGAAACTCGACGCTCGCCGCCGCGTCCCCCGCCATCTCCGTCGCATCGTTCAGCACGGGCCAGACGCAGGTGTCCGCCACCCAGATCTGCTTGACCCCGTCGATATTGGCCTGGCAGATCCCCATCTGCAGTGAGATATAGTACAGCCAGGCCGCGTAGTCGCTGTGCGTCCAGTAGTAGCTGTTCAATTCCAGCAGCGGCGTGACCGCGTTGGGACTCTGGACCCGGCGAGTCCCGAAGACGACCGGATAGGGCCGGCCCTCCTCGGCCGTGGGCAGCTCGAAGGCATCCTTGCCCGCCGGTTTCGGCTTCGATGCCTTCTGGCGGAAGGCGTAGCTCACCGCGTAGGAGATGGCCACGGCGATGGCGATTTTGATCGCTGCAGAGATGATGAACGGGATGAATGCCCACGCCAACATCAGAGCACCCCCCACTGACTCCAGACGTCTTCGTCCGGGATATTTTTCTGGCCGCGGAAATTGGCCGAGTTCGCGAACTTCGAGGCACAGGTGGCCGCCAGGTGATCGCAGCCGGGCCAGATCGTGAAGGGCCGGCCTGTCACGTCCTCCGGCAGCGTCGGCCAGATCGTCACCGTATCGCCGGACTGGGCGACGACCGTGCGGCGGTGACCTTTGACGAGGATGTCCCCGCCGAGCCACCAATCGGCGCCCTTGAGTCCGAAGGTCGCACTCGTCAGGACCCGGCCGGAAACCGATTCGATCGCCCCCTCGAAGGCATACTCGTCCCGGTCCACGCCGCACAGATCGCTGTAGAGGTCCACGCCGCACAGACGGCTGTAGCAGTTCACCAGGCCGCTTCGGGCGGTCGCAGCGGAGGAAGGATCGATCGTGATCTCGGCGCAGCGGCCGTCCCCCTTGCGGGAGGTCTGCTTGAATGCGACTTGGATCACATCGCCCCGATAGATCGCACGGACCTGGTCCCCGTGCCCCCGATAGCGAACGTAGTGGACGATGGCCTCCGGCGGGTCCTGGAGCCAGCGGAGGGCCAGGGCGTTATTCCAGTTCACCTTGACGACGGTCTGATCCTTCAGGACCGTCGCCCCCTCCTGGATCTCCCCACCGAGGCAATAGCAGGCGGTGAACGTGTTGCCGCCGTAATCCACGTCGGCCGGTGCGTCCGCGTAGCGGTAATAGACCGCCGTCTCACCGATCTGGAACTCGTGCAGCTCGTACGGTTCCCCCGTATCGAGCGAGGCCTCGTACTCGTCATAGTCGGAGGACTCCGAAGGGGAGGCCGAAGGGGTTGCGGAGACCGAGGCGGAGAGGCTCGCGCTCGGCGAGCCGCTGAGGCTGGAGGATGGGGTCCCTTCACTGGCGGAAGCGGATGGTGATACACTGACCGATTGCGATGGACTTGCAGATGCGGTGCCCTCGCTCGACGAAGCGGAGGGTGAACCGCTCATACTGGCACTGGGCGAGGCCGAAAGACTACCGCTCGGTGAGCCGGATGCGGACGCAGAGGGACTGGCACTAATCGATTGTGATGGACTATGCGACAGGCTGGCACTCGGCGAGATGGAGACCGAGGCTGATGGAGTCGCGGATGCTGAGCCGCTCGGACTGGCGCTGACCGACTGGCTCGGCGTCCCCTCCGACGCCGACGCCGATGGGCTGGCGCTCGCCGACTGGCTCGGGCTCGTGGCTGGGGCTGACGCCGAGGGGCTGGCACTGGCCGATTGTGATGGGCTGTGCGAGAGGCTGGCACTCGGCGATACGGAGATCGAGGCTGATGGAGTCGCTGATGGCGAACCGCTCAGACTGGCGCTCATCGACTGGCTCGGCGTGCCCTCCGACGCGGACGCCGATGGGCTGGAGCTTTTCGAACCCGAGGGGCTTTGGCTGACCGACTGGCTCGGCGTGCCCTCCGAGGCGGATGCCGATGGGCTCGCACTTTTCGAACCCGAGGGGCTCTGACTGACCGACTGGCTCGGAGTCCCCTCCGACGCGGATGCTGATGGGCTCGCGCTTTTCGAACCCGATGGACTCTGGCTGACCGACTGGCTCGGCGTCCCTTCCGACGCCGAGGCCGATGGGCTGGCGCTGACCGAACCCGATGGACTCTGGCTGGCCGATTGGCTCGGCGTCCCTTCCGACGCCGAGGCCGATGGGGAGGCACTTTTCGAACCGCTCGGGCTGGCACTGATCGACTGGCTGGGACTGCTCGCCACGCCGGAGGCGGAAGGCGATGCGGATTTCGAAGCGGACTTGCTCGCCGAAGGACTCGGACTCGGGGAAGAGGATATGTACTCGTCGTATCCCACGTCCCACCCGGCGCCTGCAGGCCGGGCGTTGCCGTCCACATCTTCATCCGGGTCCATATCCGCCGATGCGTTGGTTCCGGCATCCTTCAAGGTTGACGAGTCCCCGATGTGCAGGTCCTCGCTGCCGGCCGTGACGTTCGTGAAGTAGGCCCCGCTGCTGGTCGAGAAGGCGGCCGTGGAAGTGGAAAGCGACCCATCCTCGCTGTAGCAGTTCGTCAGGGTCACCGCGCCGGCGTCCGCGTGCTTGGCGTAGTCCGCCGTCCCAGTGCCGCCGGCATAGCAGTTCTTGGCCGTCAGGGTCGAATAGGCCCCAACGTAGATGCCGTAGACCGACTGATTCGCGAAACTGCAATTCAGGACGACCGTGCCGGTTTTTGAATTGGCGACGTTGACACCACGGGTTCCACCAAAACAACCACAGTTCTGAATGAGCCAGTTGTTCCCGCCGACACTGATGCAGTAGGCGCCCGGCTGGCGGATCAGGCATCGCGTGACTCGAATCGAAGCATTGCTACTGACGATTCCGTTGCCGTCCGTCACATGGGCATAGACCTGCAAGCCCTCCAGGCGGGTGTAGGCCGGCATGGCGTTCAGGGTCGTCGCGTAGGCCGTGGTCCGGCCGATCCGGTACTTGCTCGTAGACCAGACGCCCGCGTGATTGTCCGCCGACACGATCCGCAGATAGTTCGAGGCCGAGGCATTGGTCCAGCCGCTGAAATCCACTGCGGTCGTGTCCGCCGTCGCTCCGCGGCAATAAACCGTGTGCTGCTTGCCGCCGTCCGCCGAGAGATCGCCGTCTTCCGCCGCACTCCAGGCCGATAGCGTCTTGTAGGCGGTCGCCCAGGAGGTCCCGTCTCCGCCCACCGCGATATCCGTATCGACATATCTGACGACTTCCGCCATCTCAGAACACCCTCACGAGATCCACCTCGCAGGTCATTCGGCCCCGCCCCTGCCAATCGAATTGCACCTCCCCGCTCGCCAGTCGGCAGCGATCGACCCAGGACAGGTATCCGCCGGCGGCCAGGCTCACGCCCAAGGCCGCATCAATGGTCACGAACTCCTCACTCGCCGAGACCGTCGCGATATCAGTCACCTTCCGCACGATCAGCGATTCGCCGGACCTGTAGGCCACATAGGTCCGGATCGCGTCGCCGTCCAGATTGAGGGCGAAGCGTGCGGATTTGACGTACAACTCCACGGCGTCCGAAGTGGCGGCTCGGGTCAGCGAGAGGTCCCTGCGGAAGGTCGGGACGAGGAACGCCTTCTGCGGTCCACAGACGTAGTGCATGAACTGCCTCAGAGACCAGCATTGGGCGGGAGTGCGGCAGACCCAGGAGTGGCCCTGGCCGGTCTCGTTATTGTCGCCCACCCGGACCACCTCGAAGGGCCCGGCCCCGGAATCCAATACCGCAACGTCCGGATCGTGATCGATCTTGCCCGTCCGGCCGGACCAGACAGCGGGGTCCGTGAGCACGGGCAGACTGTCGTATTCCAACGCGGCCGCGTAGCCTGTCACGCGGACCGGATCGACGATCCCGATCCGGACTTCCAGCAGGGCGCCGCCCCCCAGCCGCTCCTCGGCCGAGGCGGCCGTGATCCGACCCTGGCGCAGCGGCATGATCCAGTCGGAGGCGGTCCAGGCCTTCGCCGTTACGATACTCAGACCCAGCGAATCATCCGCTACGGTCGCGATCCGCACGATCTCGTGATCCGCCAGGTTCCAGAGCACGGCGTAGCCATCATCGCGGTAATCGGCGTATCGGGTATCGACCGGGATCGACGATGAGCCGGCCGGCAACACCGCCCCGAGCTGAGCAGACTCCGGCCAGATGGGCACCGGCCAGGTCCTCCGCAGCCAGCGGTTCACCGCCGACTCCATCGCCGCCACCTCGTCCTCGCCGACGGCGAGGAGCTTCGTCTGATACGATTGGTTGGGGACCTTGCGCCGCAGTGCGATTCGCTGCTCCGTTCGATCCCCGCTCTGCAGGACGTTCGCCGGGAAGTGCAGGACCTCCGTCACCGGCCACGTCCACCGCTGCCAGGCGGGGGCCAAGGTCAGGCAGGTCATCACGGGGGTGAACTCGGCGAAGGCCGTGAAATGCCCGGACCATTCGAGCAACGGGTCATCGCCGGCGTCATACGTGATCGTACCCTGCTCCGTCAGGTCGTCGCCGACCAGGGCATCGGGGCCATCGACCAGCTTCCAGTAGCCGAGCAGGTGCGCCAATTGGACGTCCTGAATCGGCGTCGTCTTTGCGGCCAGGGACTCGATCTCGGCGTCGCTCAGCACCACGTCCCATATCGCGACATGGGCGATCTTGCCGTCGAAGGGCTGCGGCGAGGAAGGGTTGAACAGGCTGCGGCCCACAACGATAAAGGTCATGGACTCCGTACCGGAGCCGGCCGTATAGGAATGTGTGATTTCGACCCCGTTGAGCCACAGCGCGCGGTCCACATTGTCGGCGGCAGTCAGGATGAAGTGGTTCCATTCATCGAGCGAGTACTCCTCGGGATAGGAAGTGAACCCGGTTGCGGAGCCGAGATGATCGTAGATGTCGGCGAGATCACTAGCCACCAAGGAGAGTTTGAGAGCATAATCTGGATCGTCGCGGCCGACTTCTACTACACCGCAATAATTGCCGCCCACAGTTTTCGGTTTCGCCCAAGCCATGATCGTGACAGGCCGGCCGGAGGTCAAGGCCAATTGTAGGTAGTTGTTCTTGTTGTCGTTGAACACTACAGACATCGAATCACTCCCACGGCAGGCTGAAGCGCAGGGCACCGGCCGCGAAGGTCGGCGGCGTACTGCCGTTGATTACTTCGACCACGGCCGGCAATGGGGCGGAGACCAGGATGTTCCCGCCGCTCGACGCATCAGCCAAAAAGACGTGGCTGATATTGCCCCAGTCGCCCGTGGGCGTGGCGAAGGCGACGGCCACGGCGTTCTCGATCGATCCATCGGCGGCCGCCGTCCAGTCGGCGGCGTCCATTTCGATCCTGGCATACGAGCCACCGGAGGGCTCGGAGAGGCCGCTGCCGTCCGCAGTCGGGTCCGCCAGGGACAGGCCCACGTAGATGTGGGCCGGGACGGAATAGGCCCCCTTGCCGAACGTGTGATTCAGCCATGCGTTCGCGAGATAAGTACTCAAACCCATTGGATCTCCAAGCCATGCGGGACCTTACTGACCGCGTTGACTTTAATGTCAACGAAGTCAATTCGGTCAATGTGGTTCCTTCCCTTTCGTTCTTTCTTCATTGGTTCCTCGACGCATGGTATTGCCACGCCTGCTCGCCGCTGCGGCTCTGGAACCACTCCTGCGGGCTCTGCCGCTTGTCGAGGATCGTCACGGCCGTCGTCTGGCGCCGCGTGGCGATCCGCTCCAGGAGCGTCACCATGCGGCCCATCAGGCGGCCCTCCGTTGCGACGCCGCTTCGGCTCGTGATCCGCTCCCCCCGCTGGCCGATGAACCGGAACTCGTCCGGCCGCAGGCCATCGTGCAGGCGGGGGGCCCCGATCCAGTTCGCCGGCGAGTCCCGGCGCGAGGCGAACGCCGTCTGGCCAATCACGCCGCCGCTGTGCCCGACGTTGGCCTCGCCGAAGTTGGGCAGCATCGCGCTCATCGCCTGCATCACGGCCCACTTGACCACCATGTGGGCGATCTCCTGAGCCACCTGCTTGAGCGACTCCTTCAGGTCCTCACCGTAGACCGCAGCATCCGCGATCGATTCGGCCACGCCGTCGAACCCCTTCTTCACCACGTCTGACGCCAAATCCCCGACCGTCTGCATCTGATCCTTGATCTCGGCGAAGGCACCTTTGATCCCATCGCCGAGCGACTGATAATGCTCCTGCAATTGCCGGACCCGCTTGATCTGCTCGCCGATCGCGTCCTTCTCCTCCGGCGTGAGTTTGAGGCCCTGTCGCTTCGTCTCGTTCACGATCTCCTGGAGCCGGGCCTGGTCCTTCAGCCCGGCCCGCTGCAATTCGAGGATGTCCCCCTCCTCCTTCAGTTGTTGCAGGTACTCGGAGGCTGCCGCACGGGACCGCAGCTCGTTGAGCATCTCCATGGCCGAATTGTATTTGACCATCGCCCCTTGGGCCTCTTTCGTCCCCTTGCCGTAGGTCTCCTCCACCGTTGCGAGGTACTTCACCGTCTCCGCCGCCTGGAGATTGCCGGCATTCGCCTCCCTCTGGATCGCGATCTGCTCCTTGATCTGCTCGTTGAGCCGGACGATCTGCTCCCGCTGCGCGGCCGTGGCCCCGGCCGCCGCCGATGCGCCGTCCCCGCCTTTTATTTTGGCCTGGACTTGGCCGCTCCGCTCGTAGGCTGCCGTCAACTTCGCGAGATATGCCGGATCTTCCCGCCAGTCATTCCGAGTCGCTGTGTATCCGTTCGGCATGCGAGCCTGAGCCTGCTCCTGCAGCCGCTGCTCGTAGGCCTGGAATAGGGACGCCTGCTGCTGCTCGCTCAAGGATTGAGTCTTGTACCAGGTAGTCTGCCCCCCCTGCCCGCCCTCCAACTCCTGGCGGATGAACCGCATCGCCCTCTTCAACGCCGGTGTCAGCGGCTTGGCCATTGATTCCTTGGTCTGTTCCCATTCGTTGCGGAGCTGGGCAATCGCCCCTCCCAGCGTCTCTGTATCCGCGCGGGCCTTGTCGAAATTCGCACGGCCGGCCGCCATCACCTGGAGGAACTGCTGCTGCTTGCTCTTCGTTCGATCAACGACGATCCCCATCTCCTTGAGCTGGCCCGTCTCCCCCTGGCGGGCCAGGGCAACCGTTCGCATCGTCTGGGACAGGTCCTTTTTGTACGCCGAGGCCAAGCCGACCGCCGCCTCCGTCATGGCGCCGATCTCCGGTACGGACGCCCCCATCGTCAAGGCCAGTGCCTGCTGCTGCTTGATCGCGTTACGGCTGTAGACCGTGAGGTCCTCCATGCCGTCCGCCTGCCGGCGGAGCATCTCGACGTTCTGCTCGCTGTATTGACCGCGGATCCGCAGGGCCGCGATCATGCCGCGATCCGCGGACTCGGCCTCGATCCCGGCGGCCGTGACGCTCTTGATAGCGGAGACCAGACCGCGAGCGCTCAGATAGGCCCCGGCCAGACCGGCTACCGTACGCTGTAGGGCGAGGGACCCCGACATCATACCGCGCATCGTCTGACTTGCGGACTTGCCACCCCGGTCGAAGGCGGTCGAGTCCATCGTGAGACGGGCAACGAGATTCTGGATCAGGCTCATTCCGTCACACCCAACCGCAATTTGATCTGGTCGAACATCTGCTGCTCTTCTTCTTCCGTACGCTCGGCCGGCTCGTCACCCTCCGGCGGCTGACTGACGCCCACCATGCCGCCGATCGGCTCGATGCCGGCGTAGATCTCGATCTCACGCTGCTGCCTGTAGGAAAGGACCGCCAGCAGCCGATCCGGATGCGCGTAGCCCTGGTCCAGGGCTAATCGCCACCAGAATCGACGCCGGAAGTCCCCACGGAGTTTTTTTCAAACGCATCGGCCGACTGTTTCGTCGCGAGGTTCACCTCGACCGCCGCCCGGTACACCCGCAGCAGGGCCGCCGGGCTCTTGGACCCGAGGGCCTCGATCTGCTCGTCCGTGAAGGCCCGCTGCCGCGTCTTGGGGTCCAGGATGCAGGCGGCGCACCAGCGGACCATGACGGCCGTGTTCTCCTCGCTGGAATACTCCTTCTCAGATTCCGTCGCGTGCAGCCCGCGGAGGCCACGGATCACGTTCTCGATCACCTTTGGGTCGATCCCATGCTTGGTCATCTGCTCGGACAGCAGCGTCGAGAGCCGGGTCCACGTCTCGGGCGAGGCATGCTTGAACTCCTCCACAGCCGTCACTGTCGCCGCCGCCGTGCCCTGCGACTCGGCATCGTCCGTTGGGCTCGCCGGCTCATTTTCCGTTGGCGCATCGTCACAAGTCACGATGTCCTCCGTCGCCGAATCGGTGGCCTGGCTCTCGGATTGGCCTGACGGCTTCGGCTTACGGCCGAGGGAATCAATCCAGTCGTCCAGCCGGGCACGGTCCAGGGCGCCCATCGAGCCGACGAGAACCTTGGCGCCCTGGCCCCATTCGGGAACGGGAACCTTGCGGACCTGCTTATCCTCGGCCGCGAGGATCTGTTCTGCGTTGAGAAGCATCTGACTCCTTTCATCATTGGGACCTGATTGACCCCCTTGACCCCATTGACGCCATCGTCAATCCGGTCAACAAGGTCAATGCGGTCCCTCTGCCGGTTACGCGCTCGCGCTGGAACTCGGGCTGGCGCTGGCGCTCGTGCTGGTGCTGATCGAACTGGACTCCGTGCCGCCGCCCTCGTGCGCGAAGCTCTTCTTGCCCAGCGTCTTGAACGTCACCGTCGCCATCTTCGCGTCCCGCGGCGTCCCGAAGCCCGGCCAGGAGAGCGTCAGGATCATCGCCTGCACCGTGATCGAGCTGGTCGTCCCGGCGCGGTTCTTGTACGTCACAACCAGATTGCCCCGCACCTTCGCCCGCCACTTGTTGTGCAGGGCGTGGTAATTGGCGTTCTGGGCCCCATTGTAGATGAACTGGAACGATGGGGAGCCCTCATTGAACGCCCCTTCGAGGAAGTCGGCCGTCTCGTCGGCGCTGTCGCAGGTCAGGATGTCCTGGCCGTCCAGCTCCGAAGACACCTCGGGGAATCCGAGGACCTCCCCGATCGTGACGCCGTCGAACACGAACGTCGTGCCGAACCCTTTACTCGCTGCCGTAGTCATCGAAAAACTCCTTTCTCTGTGGCCCGTGGCCCGTGGCCCGCGTCACACATAGCTGATTTCCCAATCCTGCCGCTTCCCGTAGCGGGTCAGGGTCTCATTGTCGGCGGGGATACTGATCGCGTCCCCTTCATCGTCGATACTGCAATACTGCACTGTCACGCCCCCGTGCGAGCCGCGGGCACCCGCCGCCTGCATCGCGGTCCGGACCGCCTCCGCCAGCGTCCGGGCCCCGTCCGGATCATCGTCCCAACAGGTGATCTGCACCCGGTCCGTCCGCAGATCGCCGTCTCCCTCGCACGTGAACTCCACATCGCTCGTGATCTGCTGATAGACCACGGCGGGCATGGCCTTGCCCTGGGGGATGCCGATGGGATAGATCCGGGGACTGGCCGCACCGCCCACCAGGGCCGTCACGCCGGCGGCGGACTCCAGGATGTGGTAAATTGCGGCCTCAAGGGACATCGCCGTACCCCCACATTTGCAGGAAATTCCTGACGGTTTGTGCCGCCGACTCGGCCACCTGGCCCGGTGTTTGCCCGTTCAGATCGTCGTCGTAGACCGTACAATCCTCTGCTGCGTCGAATCGATGCGGATGCCGATTCGAACGCTTTGGACCGACCTCGTCGATCGTGATCGTGATCTTCATCCGTTTCTCCCCTTGATCGCTTCCCGCAGTAGACCCACACGAAGTTCCGTCACGAGTTTCTGGATCACGAGTCCCTTCGACCGCTCGGCCGCCTGGCGCATGAAGGGCCGGGCGGCACTTTCCTTGTCCGCGCCATGGCCATATTCGATGGCCGCTGGAATGTAAGTCACTCCACGCGTAGCCCCGATTTTCGTCGGATAGAACCCCCGCGGCGTCGTAACGTTGAATTCGATCTCCGTATGCGCCCCCCGTGCTGTGTGCGTGAATTCCGGAACGTTCCTTCTCAGTTGAACGTGCAGGGAATAACTCCCGGCAATCTGGCGATAGGGAGAAGCGATCACGATGTTCCTGGCGATCAACTCCGCCATGCGAATGTCATCTTTTCCTTTCGCGAAAAGCACCTTCTCCGATCTGGGAAGCGCCCGGGCATTGGCGATGGCGGCTTTGAGCATGATCTTCTGCGAATCGCGGACTGCCGAACGGATCACATTTTTCGCCAAACGGCTGCCCAGTGAATCAAGGTTCCTTCGCAACTCTTCGGCCCCATCGAGATAAAAGCCAATTCTCATTCTCTGTGTCCTCTGTGTCTCCGTGGTGAATCGATCACGCCGAACTGCTCGCTGAAGGCGAGGCCGATACACTCGTGCTGGCCGATGGGCTCGGGCTCGAAGCCGGGCCGGCCGCCAGGACCTCCGTGCAGAGCATCCGCGTCTCGACGTTCAATTCATCCACGTTCCGAACGTCCTTGATATCGAAGGTCCTCGTACCCCAGACGATCCGGTGACCCGGCTGCACGTCCACCCCGTGGCGGATCGTGATCTCGTGCGTCAGGACGGTCGACGCCTGCTGGGCCGCGATCCGCTCGTTGCCGCTGAGCGTTCGGAACCTGGACCAGACGGAGACGTACGTGGACCAGGTCTGCGTCGCGTGACCGCTCGCCGAGCGGGTCTCCACGTACGATTGCAGCGAGATCAGATTCCGCAGTTCGCCGGCCCTCAGTCTCATACGCCCCCCATCCTGTCCAGCCCGAGCAGGGTCTTGGCACCATATGGGATCTCCGCCAGACTCAGATCGGTCACTACCTCGCGGTTCGCATACCAATGGGCCACGATCAGCAAGATCGCCGTGCGGATATACCCCGGCACATCGTCCTCGTCGCTGCCGTACCCGGCGGTGTAGGTAACGATGATGCCGTTGATATCGCCCCGGATCGACGGCCAGTCGCAATCGTAGGCCGGGACGATCCGGCCAGGCTGCTTGTCCACGTCCACGTCGTACTGGTCCGCCGCCAGTGTCTGGAGCACGCCGGATTCGTCGATGTACTGAATGCTCGTCACGGCGATCAGCGGGCACCAGCGGGGCCGGATTGCGGAAGGCCAGGAATCGAAGTAGTCCACGCAGGTCTGCGTGAGGTACTTGCGGCCCTGGTAGACCTGTGCCCATTCTGTGGCGGCGTCGATATAGGAATCGATCAGGGCATCCTCATTCGTGTTCGTCACCCGCAGGCGCAACTTCGCCTCGGCCAGGGTGACCACCTGCTCGGCGTCGCGTTCCACACTGGGGGAGGCGGACTCTGTCGCCGACGCGGAGCTGGAGGTGCTGCTGCTGATCGACTGGCTCGGACTGCTCGATGGCGTTCCCATATCAGATCCCCGTCAATACCTTCAAGATCCATCCGCCCAACAAAGAGCCCCCCGTCGTCACAACCAGAAACACCGCCGCCACGCCGGCCAGGAACCAGCGGGACTCCAGCAGCTTGCGGCCGTGGGGACAGGTAGCCTGATGATTTTCAATCATCATCTGAACCGCCTGACGCTGGGATTCAGCCATCTTCTCCAGTGCCTCGGATTGCGATTCCGCAAACCGCTCTCCGATTTCGAAGGCCAGCAGCTTGATCGTGTCCCGGTCCTGTTCCGTCAGCGCCATCTATCCCGCCTTTCCACCGATGAAATACGTCGTCATCACGTCCTCGACCGTTCCCCAAGGGTCCAGCCGTTTGACCAGTCGGCCGCTGTGCCGCTTGCACGGGGCGTAGTTGCCCCCGTGATTGACCAGGTCCAGGATGCCGGGGCCCGGAGCCGCGAGCATCTCGTATTCGATCTTCGCAATGCCGAGCGTCTCAGAGCCCTTGCCCGGCTCAAACGCATCGTGAAAATCCTCGTCGAAAAAGCAGCGAACGAGCTTGGCGACCGCGTCCATCAGCAGGACCGCCCGCTCGGCGATCACAAGCTGCATGGACCGGCCGCCCCGGTCCACGGAGAACCGGCGGCAATCCATCAGGGCCCGATGGCGATTCTGATCGAAGACGACCTCCCCTTTCACCGGACGCAGAAAGAAATGCTCCGGTGGGTAGAGGACATCGTGCTCGCACAACGCGACGAACTCGGTCTCGCACGCCAGGCACCCGGCGGCGATCTGGCGGAGGATGGAGCGATAGGACCGGCCGATGTCCCCGAGGCAGACGTTGTGCCCGAAGTCGATCGGCCGCTGCGAGATACTGACGATCGGAATCCCCCCGGCCTTCCCGGCACTCGCGATGAGATGGGCCCTCACTGCCGCAGCGAACCGGCTCGGAAGACTGTTGTCCGTATAATAGAGGATCGTCAGATCGGTCATGGGGCCCTCTGGATGAAGACGATGTTGTGGTACCAGTGGATCTCGCGAACGTCGCGAGGGGCATAGATCCTGTTTTCCAATCCAATGTGGAGACAGCGAAATTCGTCATCCTCCAGTTCATTGTCCTCCACCTCGGGATCATCTTGATCGAACGATCGGTGGATGTCCTCGATCACGTACCAGCCGAAGGGCCGAACGCTCGGCCAGAGCCAGTCGAACAACCGCCGCTGGTCCTCGGGCGCGTGCGAGGCGTCGTCCACGATCAGATCGTAGGGCCCCGCGGCGATGAGCTTCTGGACGTCGTCGAGCCTCGTCTCGTCCCCGACGATGACCTGGGTATTCGGCAGGTCACCCGCGAACTTCTTCCACCGATCCGGATCGCAGTCGAAGCCGATGACATGTGTCCGCTCGGGGAAATATGCTCGCCAGATGGCCAGGGAGGAACCGTGCGCCAGGCCGCACTCCAGGACCCGTCGGGCACGCTTGCGGATCGCGGACAGGTGCCTGTCGTAGTGCACGTGGTAGTTATGGACCCAGTGCTTGTCCGTCGCGTTCCCGCGGTGTACGACGTACTGCTGCTCCATCAACTTCTGGATCGGGCCCGCCTCGGGCGGCGCCATCCGGTGCAGATGGTATTGTGGTGAGAGGATCATCGCACTGCGTGCATCGCCGAGCAGCCGGCCGATGGCCCGCTTGCCCTGAATAGTCCCCAGACGCTGGAGGATCACGAGTCGGCGATACCCCTTCCACAGGATCAACCGGCCCTCGTGCTCGTAGAATTCCAGCGGGCTCTTGAGACCGTTGTCGCGGATGTCGAGGACGAGCCGTGCGGCCTTTTGCATCTTGCCCTTCACGGTCCGCAGCTCCTGCCGCGTCGGGATCCGAACGCTGCCCCGGCGGATGTGACTGATGAGGTACTCGCGATAGCGACCCTCATAGTCCGGCTTGCCGGCCAGGACGGAATCGACGAACTCGCCGAACGCCGGCCAGAAGATGTCCAGCCGGAAGGACTTCGCCGGTTCGCTGATCCGGTGCCGGCCCACCCAAAGATCCTCCACACTCACGCGGACCGCCTTGCAGGCGTTGTGATGGTGAGGGGCCTGGATCGCGGGGCCGTAGTCGGCCGCAGGCCACCCCGGCGGATGAAACCGCTCCAGCAGCCAGGCGAAACTGTATTTCTGGAACCGCCATTTGTCCCCGAGCCAGAGGTCGTGACTATGCTCGATGCTCCTGGGCTTGACCGTCGCGCCCATCGCGTAGGGGGCCTTGCCCCGGTTCCAATGGGCGTACCAGGTCCGCTTATTCTCCAGGAGGCGACCGCCCGAGAGCCATACTTTACAGGCGAGTTCCGCCCCTTCCTGGCCGAAATGGCCGTGGCCCTCGTCCCAGCCGCCCCAATAGGTCCACAGGTCCCGCTCGATCAGGAAGCAGCTGCCCGAGCAGGTCATCGTCTCGGAGACCTCTTCGTCCTTGTGGGCCTCGGCCCATTCGGGCCAGGCCATCGAGCGAAGGCCGATCCCATCCTCCGTGACGTGCGTCAGACGCCGGCAGTCGGTCTTACTGTGTTCCCGCCGCTGCCAGGAGACCGTATCCAGATCGTACCGGCTGCCCACGACGGCGCCGCCCGGTTCCCATGCCCGGATCAATTCGGCATCCATGTCATCCGCGACGGCGCAGTGGGCGTCGAGCTTTAAGATGAATTGGCCCTTGGCTTCCTTCAGCAGGCGATTCAGCGTGGGACGCATGCCTAACTTCGGACCGGGCAAGACGCGAACTCGCTCGTCATCGAATCGCGGGACCGGCTGATCCTCACCATCGAGGCCAATGAGGATCTCGAAGTCATTATACAGATGGGCCAAGAGGTCTTTGACTGTAGCCTCTAGGAACTGCTCATTGCGGGCCGGGATCAGAACGGAGATCGTCGGAGCCTCGGGGACAAGGGGGGCGAGTTTCTTGAGGCCAGTCTTGACGGCCTCCACTTGCCGCTCTGCACGCTCTATGCCTTCTTCAAATGCCTTCTGTTCTGCAGATAGAAAGGACCCCATTGACCTCGTTGACCTTGTTAACCTTTTCGACTTGACCGCTGGAGCCTGGATTACCCGCCTGGCCTTTGCATCGACCCTGTCGATATCGTTTTCCGTCATCCTTGGCTCATTCTTTCTCTGTGTCCTCTGTGGCTCTGTGGTGATTTTCCTCTTTGGCCAGGTGGGGACCGGTGCGAATCTGTCGGCGATCCACTCGAGCGGCCGTGTCTGCAGCGGCCAGCGACCACCGGTCCATAGATCGATCGAGTACTGGCGTGCCTTCTCCTGGTCGCTGCCGTGGATCTTGTACGGGAAGCTCTCCCCGTCCCCGCAGCGAAACAGGTGTGCAAACCACGTATTGCGGTTCACCACATGCCGGCCGCCGGAGAGCCACGCCTTGCACGCCATTTCCACACCCATCTGACCCCAGGACCCATGCCCTTCGTCCAGCCCTCCAAGCTCCCAGAATCGATCCCAGTGCATGAACCAGCAGGCGCCCTGGCCCGTCATTACGTCCGCGATCTCGCCCTGCCGCTTGGCCCAGGCCTTGAATTGGCGATACTCGTCTTCGTATTCGCGACCACCCCTGCGGAAGTCCCTTGCCCCACACTGCCCGCAGTTTGCATCCCCGGCGTCCGGATCCTTCGCCGCTCCACACTGATTGCAGATGTGCGTTCCCTGACCCCAGTACTGGACCCGCAGGGGCCGCTCCTTCGCCTCGGGAGACCGGAAGAACATCCAATCCGTTTTTCGCTTCCAGTTCGGCTCAAAGACGATGTCGTACTCGTAGTCCGTGACGCCGCATGTCGGGCACGGCCGGTGACTCCCGCGATTATAGAACCGGCCCTTGCACTTGCGGCAGATGAGGTCGTGGGCGTGCAGATTGTACATCGTCGGGATGACGGTCCAGTCGTACTCGCAGTCCCGCATGAGCTTGACGTCGAAGCCGTCCTCCAGCATCGAGTGGCCGTCCGTCTTCAAGATAAACTTCGCCGTCGAGAGCCGGGCGGCCTCATTGACGCTCTGCCGCTGACCCATCGGCTCGGCGTGGCGGATCACGCGAACACCCGGTAGATCGGGCACGACCGGCCCGGACTCCTGGCCGTCGATCACGACGATGATCTCCGTCTCACCGCGAATGGCGTTGTGGATCGATTCCACCGTGTGGGCCAGGTACGCCTCCGCCCTGGCCGGGATGATGACGCTAACATCGGGCATGGATTTGCACTTTCATCTCGTTGATCCGGAGTGCTGCCATATGGCAGCAATGCTCCAAGTATTCCGTTCTCGCGACATCCACGTCAGGATATGCGTTGGGTAACAGCGATTCGATCTCATCGAGGTACCGTTTCACGATTCGAAGGTAATCGGCGAGGTCCTCTTTTGTCTCTGTAACGTAACTTGCCACATCGGGCATAACAACCCTTTCGATCCATCTGGTTGACCGGCCGGGCTACGTCCCAGGCCGGCGTCAACGGAGGCCGGCAGTGATACCCCATCGCCGCCAGCAGATCCGACATGTTCATCCGCCGCCCCTTACGCCGAGGCGCTCGCGCTCGGGGACGCCGATACGCTCGAACTGGCGGAGGCGGAAATGCTCGACGATGGACTCTCGGATCTCGATTCAGCCTCGGTCCAGCCCTCTACGATCACACTGACCTTCCCGGCCCCGCTCGCGTCCATACACAGGGAATTGTTCTCGTTCAGCCGCATGGGGGTCTCGCCGAAGTCGATAGGGCAGAAGGTCCCCGCCGCCCCGCCGAGCGAACCGATCAAGGTCCGCAACAATGCACCGGAGTCCTTGCCTTCCCCGATCGTCACGGTGACCGCCGCAGTGATGGAGATCCACAATCGCTCGACGTGCAGGGCGAAGCCCACTCCCGGAGACGGCACGATCACCTCGCACCCGCTTGCGTCGTCGCTGGCCACGTTGAACCGCCACGCCGTCTTTCTCTGGGGGTCCGTGCTCCGCACGGCCTGCGCGATGGGAATGATTTCAACGGACATCAGTCACCGTCCTTTTCGCCGGTCTGCGGGGTCACGACGGCCCGTTCGGCGACCGGATTCACAACCGCCGTCTCGGCGGCCGGGCCCCGGCTGAATGGTTTCTTCTTCCGCTCGGGCTCCTTGTACTCCACCCCGTAGCCCTTGCGGATCATGCTCTCGACGCACGGGGCGTCCTCTTCAACGATCTCACCCGGCTGGTGACCGTCCCACAGCCGCGTCAACCGAATCTTCTTCTTTTCCATGCTCGAACCCTTTCACTTCCAGCACTTGGCCGGTTTGCCCTTGTCGTGAAACTCGCCCGGCGACTGATAGACCGGCTGCATGTCCTCGCCCGGCCAGGCCGCCATCAGCTCCAGGTGACCGATCACAATGCGATTGGCCAGGAGCACCTTCTTCCGTACCTTCTCCAGTTGCCTCCAGAACCAGATATCGTCGTCGATCCGGCCGGGACCCCACTGGTTGTCGATGTTCGGCTGGCCCCAGAACCAGGGATGCGGCACGTCGAGCATGTCGGACACACGGAGCAGCGTCAGGCCGAAGTGGCCCGTAGCCACGGGGATCGTCTCGGCCTTCAATTCCGCCTGCGGGACGTCCGACCTCGGCTGGCCGGACCGGGTCTTGAGGCTCGTCAGGATCTTGTGCGCAACCCGACCCGTCTGAATGGGCACGACCGCCGCCGCCTCCGGATGCTGACACATCAGGCGAATCAGACCCTCGACGTCGGCTCGCGTGAACAGCGTGTCATAGTCCACCGTCAGCACATAATCCGCCCCGGAGTCGATCATCGATTGAATGCCCCGCTCCAGGCACTGACCCCAGAAGGCACCCTGCACATTGATGAGCGGAATTCGCATGGGCCAAAGCACCTGCTGGGCACAGGTCATATTGTCCTGGAATCCCAGCCGCGGGACACTCATCACTGCGGCGATCCGAAGGCCCTGGGGCGGCTTGAGCGACGCGACCTCCGGCGGCCGGCAGGCGGGCTCCCTCGCCGGGTCCTTCGTCCCCGAGGCGAAGCCGCGGCATTCGGAAAGCCCCTTCGGCGATTCCGTCAGCGGCCAGGCGTCCACGTCCACGAAACCAACCGCTTGCAGCATCGATCCGAGACATTGCAGCGTCGGGGCCCACCAGTTGGAGGGGTTGTTCCCGTACTCCGCGCCGGGATAGAACTCCATCACCATCTCGTTGTCCGCGAAGCCCTTGCCCAGTCCACCGCGATAGGGACTGTACACGTCGAGGGACGCGGTCTCGACATAGATCGAGCCGTCGCACACCGCCGCGATCCGCTCCAGGGCCAGCAGAGGATGTCGCAGGTGGTAGATCGTGCCGAAGAAAAAGACGACATCAAATCTCCCATACAACGTCGCGTAAATGTCGTAGACCGATGCCTCTTTGCGGAGGACCGCCTGGTTGGCATTATTCAGCCATCGGTTCTTGATGCCCCCGTCCGTCTGCGTGAATCCCAAGGCCTCACGGCACAGGTCAAACGTCGCCCACTTGCTCTTGCGATCGATTGCCAGGCCGGCCTCATCGCTGAAATCGTCTATCGCGACGACCTCGCGGGCCCCCCGCTTCAGGGCCTCCCAGGTCCAGTAGCCGTCCCATGCCCCGATATCGAGCACCCGTTTGCCCCTTAGATCGGCCGGGATCGAGTACCGCTCGGCGCACAGGGGCGAGAAACCCGGCGTCACGATCCCGCCGGGCAGCTCGATCTTGTGATACCAGAAGGGAATCGCATCGACTTTCGCTTGTAGCTCTTGCACATCCATCGTTCGTTCTCCGTTCATCCCTGCATCCATCGTCTCTGTGTTCTCTGTGGCTCTCTGTGGCTATTCTCTTTCGAAAAAACTTCATCCGACCGGGCCCGTGGGGGCACCGGCCGGATGAACGGTTAGACGTTGGGTCATCCACTGACGATCAATCGGGCCCCGGCGACCGTCGTGGCCGCCGTTTCCATGGCCGGGTCGACATTGCTCTTGAACAGCAGGGCATGAGCCGAGACGCCCACGGTCTGTTTCTCCGGC
>JBDKUU010000807.1:0-5337 GCA_039679525.1 Phycisphaerales bacterium
CGGCTGCGGCATCGGAACCGATACGATCCGTTTCGCCCGGGCCGGAGCCCACGTTACGGCGGTCGATCTTTCAGAGGAGTCCCTGGGCCTGGCCCGCAAGCGAGCGGCCGTGTTCGGACTGCAGAACCGCATCACGTTCTATCAGGCGAACGCCGAGCGGCTGTCGGAGGTTGTGCCTGTCGACACGTACGATCTGGTCTACTCCTTCGGCGTGATCCACCACACGCCGCACCCCGAGAATGCGATCTCGCAGATCCGCAGGTACATGGGGCCCGCGAGCGTGCTCAAGATGATGGTGTACCATCGGTATTCCTACAAGGTCCTCTGGATTCTCCTGACGCAGGGCAAGGGCGCGTTCTGGAAGCTGGACGAGCTGATCGCCCGCTATTCCGAGGCCCAGACGGGTTGCCCCGTGACGTACAGCTACTCGCGAAAGACCGTGCGGAGACTGCTCGCGGGACTTACGGTCGAGTCCTCGCGGGTCGAGCACATCTTCCCGTACAGCATCCCGGAATACAAGCGGTACGAGTATAAGAAGGCCTGGCCGTTCGGGTGGATGCCGGCCTCTCTGTTTCATCTTCTGGAGAAGTGGGTCGGATGGCACCTGTGCGTGACGGCTCGGATGGAGAGCAGGGCCGCCACGGTCCCAGGGCCGGGTTGCGAGGAACGACGATGAAGAAAGTGCTGCTGGTCAAACCTCCGTTCGAGTATATTCCCATCGGCATGGGCTACGTTATTGCCTGCGTGGAACGGGCGGGACTGTCGGTGGACTTCCTCGACACCAGTCGGCCGGCCATGCCCATGGAGCACTACTTGCGCAAGGCCGCGGCCGGGGAGTATGTGGCGATTGCGACGGGCGGCTTCGTCTATGGCATGAACTGGTTCCACGAGATGCTGACGAGGCTCAAAGCCCTTGCCCCGGACACGCCGCTGGTGCTCGGAGGCAACATCACCAAGAATGTCCGCATGGACCTTCTCCTGGACAAGCTGCCGATCGACTTTGCCGTGGTGGGCGAGGCCGAAGCCTGTTTTGGAGAACTCCTCTCCGCGCTGGACCGCGGAACGCCCTATGAGTCCATTGCGGGGCTGGCTTTCCGGGGAAGGGACGGACAGATCGTCAAGAATTCCCCTTGCCGCGTGGCTCTGGACCAGGAGGATTTTGTCCCCTCCTACGAGTCCATCGATCTCCAATACTACATCGACTCGTACCGTCATCACGCCGTTCCCGGTTTGGGGCGGATGATGCCTGTTCTGTCGGGGCGAGGCTGCAAAGGAGGGTGCAGTTTCTGTTCCCCCACGGTGGGCCGATACATGCCTCGAAAAGTCGGGAATATCCTGGCGGAGATCGAGCAATGGAATCGCCGCTACCAGTTCGAATGGATCGTCTTCGCCACAGAGATCTTCTTCGAAGCGGATGAGGATATTCTGGAATTCTGCCGCGAGTACAAGAAGCTGGGGCTGGGCAAGCCGTGGGGTTGCTGTTTTCGGATGGATCAGTCGACCGATCTGCTGCCGATCATGAAGGACGCCGGTTGCGCCATGATCTGCGTCGGATTGGAGAGCGGCTCGGAAACCATTCTGCCCACACTCAAGCGGGGATGTACGGTGGGGCAGTTCAAGAGGACCCTCGACTCGGCGCGCAAGGTCGGGCTGGTCATGGATTCGCCTTTCATGATGACCAATGAGGACGAAACCGAAGAAGACCTCAAGAAGACCATCGATTTCGTGATCGACAATCGGATGGACGCCAGCTTCGGCATGGTGGGCGTCTATCCGGGGACGCCCATCTACGCCCGCGCGTTGAAGAAGGGACTGATCGGCGACGAGTGGAATTACATCACACAGCGGATGAAGGAGTGGAAGTGGCAGTCGCCCTCGCTGTCGGAGATGTCCTACTTCAACATCAGCGCCATGCCCTCGGACACCGTGCTGGAAACGGTCTACAAGCAAGTTCGTCGTTACTACGGCTTCCAACGACGGGAGTACGCGGCTCGAGACGTCTCCCTGGTCGCCCTGCCCGCGGGAGACGGGACCCGGGACGTGCGGATGGTCGGACGCTGCCGAAACTGCGGGGCCCGGGCAACATTTCCCGTCGGAACCAGCGGCTCGATCCGTGTGATCGAGCATGTCTTCCGGTGCCCCCAGTGTCATGTGAAGAACTTCTTCGATTTCATGAATCTGCCGCAGACTCGGGAGTATTATGACACGCTTCGAACCAGGCTCCAGGACGCTCGGCGCATCATGGTCCTGGGGACCGGCAAGAACGCGATGGATTTCTATCTGTACGATCCGTTCGGCCTGACCATGGAGCGGGTCGTCGGATTCGTGGATGTGCGCGGCGAGGCGATCGAGAGGAAGTTCTATCATCTCCCGCGGTATCGGCTGGCGGACCTGGAACGCGTGGACTGGGACGCCATTCTCGTCACGGATCTGGGGCACGACATGGCCAACCTGCTCCTGTCGACGAGCGCCGCGGCTCAATCCAAACCGGTTTACTTCCTTGCGCCCTCGGAGTTGACATGGGGCGATCGACATCGAGACCCGAATGCCTATGAGTCAGAATTACAAGATCTACACGCTCAATGAGCTGCCCGGCGTGCTCAAGCCGTACCGCGACGCCGGCAAGAGAATCGTCCATTGTCACGGCGTATTCGACCTGCTGCACATCGGACACATCCGATACTTCGAGCAGGCCCGCAGTTTCGGCGACATCCTGGTCGTCACCCTGACGCCGGACGTCTACGTGGACCATGGTGTCAAGCGGCCCGCCTTCCGCGAGCAGCTCCGCGCCGAGGCCATCGCCTCCCTGAGCGTCGTCGACTTCGTCGCGGTGAACCAGTGGCCCACGGCGGAGGAGACGCTGCGACTGCTCCGGCCCGACGTCTATGTGAAGGGTTCGGACTTCAAGTCGGTGGACGGGGACCGCACGGGCAAACTGGCCCAGGAGGAGAGGGTCTGCAAGGATCTCGGAATCGAGCTGCGGTTCACGCAGGACATCGTCTTTAGTTCCACGAACCTGATCAACCGCTTTTTCTCTTCGTTTTCCAAGGAGTTACAGGACTATCTAGTCCTGTTCCGACGCCGGTATTCTCTGGACCGCGTCCTGTCGGTGATCGACGAGATGGCCAAACTCAAGGTGCTCCTGGTCGGCGACGTGATCATCGACGAGTACTGCTATTGCAGTCCGCTGGGGGCCTCGGGCAAGTCGCCCGTGCTGGCGGTCAAGTACGGATCGCAGGACCGTTTCGCCGGCGGAGTGCTCGCGGTGGCCAATCACCTGGCGAACTTCGCGGACAGCGTGCGGCTGCTGACGGTCCTCGGCGACCACGACGACCATCGCCCGTTCATCGAGTCCTCTCTGCATCCGAAGGTTCGTCCTGAGTTCTGGATTCAGGACGGCGCGCCGACGCTCGTCAAGCGACGCTACCTCGATGGATACAGCCTCCACAAATGGCTCGAAATCTACACGATGGACGACTCGGGGCTTTCGGCCGAGAAAGATCAAGGTCTGGCCGAGAGCGTCGGCCGGGAGGCGCCCCAGTACGACATGGCGGTTTCCGCCGACTTCGGTCACGGGGCCGTGAGTGAATCTCTGTGCAGATCGCTCGTGGCGCACTCGCCGTTCCTGGCGGTGAACACGCAGGTGAACGCCGGCAACGCCTCGATGCACACGATTTCGCGGTATTCCAAGGCCGACTACATCAGCCTGACGGAACGCGAGCTGAGACTCGACGCCAGGGACCTCAAGACAGACCTCCGCGTGCTGGCAGCGGACACGGCCCGGCGGTTCCACAGCAAGTCGCTGGCGGTGACCAAGGGCAGGCAGGGGGCCTGCATGACCAATTTCGACGGGGCGTTCGTCGTGGTGCCCGCCTTCGCCAGCAGGGCCATCGACAGCATCGGCTCCGGCGACGCGTTCTTCGCGATCAGCTCCCTGGCGGCCCGGCTCGACGCGCCGCTGGAGATCACGGCCTTCCTGGGCAACGTGGCCGGCGCCCTGGCGGTCCAGATCATCGGCAACCAGAAGGCCATCGACAAGCAGAGTCTGACCAAGTACGTGACCTCCCTGTTGAAGTGAGACGCCATGGCCAGCAGATTCCCTCTCTTCGACAGATCGTTGCTCTCGATCAAGCCTCTCGGCGAACGCCGGCACGACCTTTCGGCCGATAATATACTCGCCCTTGCGGCTGTGGACGTGAGTCACCCGGAGTTGACGGACGTGGCTCGGCGGATCAGACGGGCCCGCGAGCGAAACGCCGAAGTGATCCTGATGATAGGGGCCCATGTCCTTCGCTCCGGCGTCCAGCGGTATATCATCGACCTGATGGAGCGGGGGCTCGTCACCGCCATTGCGGGCAACGGGGCCTGCGCCATCCACGACTACGAATTCGCTCTCATCGGGGCTACGACCGAGAGCGTCGCCCGCTACATCCAGGAGGGACAGTTCGGGCTCTGGCAGGAGACGGGCCGGATCAATGACGTGATCGCCGCTGCGGCTCGCGAGGGCCTGGGCCTGGGCGAGGCCCTGGGCAAAGAGATTGCCCAAGGCGCCTATCCTCACAAGGACATTAGCATCCTCGCCGCCGCGTCGCGACTGGGGGTCCCCTTCACGATCCACGTGGGCATTGGCCACGACATTCTGCACGAGCATCCCAACTGCGACGGCGCCGCCCTCGGCGCGGCCAGCTATCGCGATTTCCTCATATTCACCAAAGTACTAGAGAACCTCGAACATGGAGTGGTGATGAACTTCGGCAGCGCGATCATGGCCCCGGAGGTGTTCCTCAAGGCCCTCGCCATGGTCCGCAACGTAGCCGTCCGGAGGGGCAGAAAAGTGAGTGACTTCACGACTCTGGTATGTGATTTGCATGATCTGCCCTGCGACTATCGGCATGAGGCTGCCAAGAGCAGCCCGAGTTATTTCTTCCGGCCGTGGAAGACGATGTTGGTCCGCACGGTCGCTGATGGTGGGACGAGCTACTATGTTAAAGGACATCACGCAGACACGGTCGCCCAGCTTTGGGCCGCAACTCAACGCGGCCAAGCTGATTAGGGCGGCCAAGGCGCCGGGCTGGAGCGAGCACATCCTGGCCCTGGACCATTGCCTGGGGGGCATGCAGACCACGGTGAACGGCGACATGCCCGTGGAATGCGATCAGGCCTTCGAGCTCTGGTGCGACAGCACGGAGGACGTGCGGCTGGCCGAGCGGGTCATCTACCTGATGGGCAACGGAGCCAGCGCCTCCATGGCCAGTCACTTCGCGGCCGACTTGGCCAAGAACGCCGATCTGCACACCCAGGTCTTCACCGACTTCTCCTGGATGACGGCGGTAGCCA
>JBDKUU010000808.1:0-2625 GCA_039679525.1 Phycisphaerales bacterium
TAGAGGTGGACGAAGCGGCCGTGCGAAGCGGCGTTGCCGGTCCCGAGCTGGAGGTCCCGCATGAACTGGTCCCGCGCGAACTGGACGTTCGCTTCATTGCCGCCCCAGGCGTAGCCGTCGTTGGCGCCGGCCCGCAGGACGATCGTCTCGAATTCCTTCGCGGCGTCGTCCCCGAACAGCGGGTACCGCAGCTTCGTCGGGCCGTAAATGCCTTTGAACAGCAGGCGGAACGAGTGCTTGGCGTTCGAGGTGGATCGGAACGCGCCGCCCTGCATGCGGACGCCGCAGTCGGCCTGGAAGCCCTCCGAGCCGTCCGGATAGATCAGCTCGACCGAGCCCGGCCGCTCCCAGGAGGGACCGCCGTTGGTGGGGTTGGCGTAGATGCCGGTCTGGCTGTCGAACATGTCTCGAGTGGTCGTCACGATGGACATCGAAGGCAGCGACAGCAGGGCGGCCCGGAGCTGGCTGCCGTATTGCGTCTGGTTCAGGATGTCCGGGTCCATCTGGTAATCCGACGACCGTCCGCCCCAGGTTGTGGGGAAACCGGCCGGCTGCGCCGATTGCTGGGCCACGTTGGCCAGGAAAATGTACGTATGCGTCTGGACGGGGCTCGGCACCCAGTTCTGCACGACCGCGATGGCCCGCACGCTGGTCGTCCTGGCGATTCGGATGGGTTTGGTGTACACGGTCCCGGTGGGCGTGCGGCCGCCCAGCAGGCGGGGCTTGCTGCCGTCGGTTGTGTAGTAGATCGCCGCGTCCGGCGTGTCGCACGTGAGCGTCAGATCAAACGCGGCGTCGTAGAAGCCCCGCTCCTGGCTGAATTGGAGGTTCGACACGATGCCCAGGGTGGGCTGGGAGTTCGACATTCCCGGCGTGGGGATGTTCAGCATGTGCCAGTCGCCCGTGGCGTCGGGACTTCGGCCGAAGGAGACGTCGGGGATCTGCTTGCCGAATTCGACGCTGTCGATCGGCGTGACGCCGTCGGCGGCGAAGAGGCAGAGCGTGTCCCCGTCCGCGTCGAGGTTGAAGCTCGCGTGGAGCCCGGCGGCTGTGGTCTCGCCGTCGGCCCAGATCAGGAGAAAGCCACCGGCCGGGACCGTCGTGAGGGCCGGATTGTTTGTCGGGATTCGCCAGCGTTGGGGATTCTCGGGATCGTCAGAGAGGTACAGACCGCCCGCATCGACGGGCGAGGGGGAGCCATTGTAGATCTCGATCCAGTCGTCGTACTGGCCTTGCGGGTCCGCGACGGTCGAGCCGTTGGAGGCCATCAGCTCGTTGAGGACCAGGGGGACTTGGCCGCAGGCGGGATGGACCCAAAGCGACGTGAAAACGACAACGAACGACGTGAACAGCATCGAACCGGCGGATCTACGCATTCTTCATCCTTCCTCACAAGGTTCTCGCCAACCGTTCGCGGCCCCTCCTGCGGGCGCAACCCAACGAAAAGAACCGCTCCTGAACTCCGCCAATTGTAGCCGATTCGGCCCCGGAAGGCAACCAATTCGGCCGGCCGCGGGACGCTGGGTGTGCCCGGATTCTCTGGCAGACCGAAGATAACAGGGCGGCCGGGAAATGTCCCCATTTCGCGGGGCTCAATACAGGTCCGAAACGGACCTGCCAGGGAAGCTTGCGCTTTGGGCCTCCAGCATGGTGCGCCAGCGGGACGCTCGCTTGAGAGGGTGCGCAGCACCCTGACTGCTGGTGGCTCCAACGCGATAAACTTCCGCCGTCCAGCGGCGGGTTCCGGATCGGTCCGTTTCTGCCGTTGTCCGGCGGGAGGAACCAGTCGCGTGCCAGGAATCCTGGTCACGCACGGGCGCTCACGCCGGGATGTCCGCAGCCGATGATTGTGGACTCGATAGGGAACGTGCTATAATCGCCTCGTTCGAGCATGGATTCTCTATCAACGAATTGTGTCCGATCCTGAAGGAGGACAACCATGAGTCATCCCGTCTCTCGTCGAACGTTCCTCAAGACCACCGCTGCCGCAGGCGCGGCGCTGACCGTTTCCGCGGCCAGTTATGCGAAGATCCCGGGGGCCAACGATCGCATCGCCATCGCCCAGATCGGCTGCGGCGACCGCGGCGTCAACGCCCACATGAAGGGGATTCATCCCTTCGACAAGGAGCAAAACGTCGAGATCACCGCGGTGTGCGATCCGTGGCGGGTCCGGCGGGAGATCGCCTCGGCCCAGGCCAACGAATGGTACGGCCGGCCGGCCCGGCAATTCGTGTCGTATCGCGACGTAGTCGCCCTGAACGACGTAGACGCGGTGATGATCGCCTCGCCCGACTGTCACCATACAAAGCATCTGAAGGCTGCCGCCGAGGCGGGCAAGGACGCCTATTGCGAGAAGCCGCTGGCGATGGACATGGAAGGGCTCAAGCAGGCGTGCGACGCGGTGAAGAAGGCCGGGACTGTCGTGCAGGTCGGCACGCAGCTTCGCAGCCTCCCGAGTTTCGCGGGCTGCCGCGAGTTGTACAAGACCGGAATCCTCGGCAAAGTGGGGCGAATCGAGCAGTGCCGCAACAACGAAAAGCCCTACTGGTACTCGTACCTCAAGCCGGACGTGAAACAGGAAGACCTGGATTGGAAGGAATTCGTGGGAGACCGGACTTCCAAGCC
>JBDKUU010000809.1:0-5794 GCA_039679525.1 Phycisphaerales bacterium
GGCGGAAGGCAAGATGGACGTCTTCGGGTATCTCGAAACCTGCAAATACCGGTACAACCTCGATACGGCCGACATCTGGAACGGCTTCCTGCCGAGCATGGACCCGGGCTATCTGAAGAAGGTCCGGGGAGCCCTTGACGAGCGGGAAATGACGCTCGCCGATCTGTGCGCGGACAACGTGCATATCTGGGAAGACGACGAGGCGGCTCGCAAGAAGAACTACGAGTACGCGCTCGCCAATCTCAAGGCCGCCGAGATCCTCGGGGCGAGGTTCATGCGGGTGGACGCCGGCGGACGCAATCCCACGTGGACGAACGAGCAGTTCGATCTGATCGTGAAGCGATACAAAGAGTACGCGCAGTGGGCGTACGACCACGGCTTCAAGGCGGGCGCCGAGAATCATTGGGGCACCGAAGGCATCTGGGCCAACATGCAGAAGCTGTACCGGGCGGTGGATCACCCGGGCTTCGGGATCTCGTGCCACATCGGCGGCTGGCAGGGCACCGACCAGGAAAAGGACGAGGCCGACCGCCTGGCCGCGCCGTGGATCTGTCACACGCATTTCCCCTGGAACATCACGGAAGGGCCGCTGCAAGAGAAGATGAAGAATCTGCGCGACGCCGGCTACCAGGGCTCCTACAGCGTCGAGCACCACACCGGCAAAGACGAATACGCCGAGGTGGCCGTCCAACTGGCTCGCGTGCGGGCGGTCTTCGATCTCTGGCGGACTGGAGAAGCCAAGGTCTGACCCGGCCACAGCAGCAGGAGCATTCGCGCGAGGCTCACGGGCTCGTCATGTCGACTACGTCGGCCCGGCGGCTCTCGGGAGCGACCTTCAACTCTCGGAGTCTGCCGTCGCGGTAGCTGCCTTCGATCACGGTCTGGAGAGGCGCGTGAAGCTTGAAGTCCACGTCCCAGTTCCTGGGCCAGGCGGGCATCAGGAGGATCTTGCGACCGTCGGTCTGCATCAGCATGGACTGGAACGTCTCGAGCAGCACGCCGCCGTGACATTGGTCCGGCGTCCAATCGTAGTTGGGGCCCCAGAAGGCCGGGAACCGCTCCCCGGGATCGTGATGCCCGGCTCGCTCCGTGAGCCCTCGACACGCGTCCTGCGTGAGGCCGAGATAAGCCATGAAGACGTCGTCCTGCCGCCAGCCGGCGTGGCCCTTGTCCCAGCGATGCTTCAGAGCTTCGATGCCCCAGTCGAGATTCGGTCGATTCACGGCGATCAGGCGGAAGGGGAACACCGCGTACAACTCGGGGTTCTCGATGTTCTGCTTTCTGTCGAACTTCTCCGCCGGCGCGAGGGCTTTTCCGCCCTCCACATCCCGCAGAGGCAGTGGGGGCAGCTTGTCGTGCAGACGCTGCCAGAGCTCACGCTCGCCGGCGGGAACCGAATCGGCGGGCAGCGACAGCAATCGCTCGGTGACCGCGGTGCATCCCGCCAGCTCCGGCATGGGATTGATGCACTCCCACCATGTTTCGAGCGCCTGCGATGGCTGCATGAGCAGTTTCCCCTGGGCGTCGGTCGAGTAATGGCGATCGAAAAACGTCAGAATCTCATGGGCGAACGGGACCGCCGTGTCCTGAAGAAACTTGCGATCGAGCGTGTGCTCGTAGTAGTCGAGCATCATCCAGCACAGTTCGAGCCCGCCGACCCATTCCCATTTGTGGTATCCGCTCTCCTGCAGTTTGTCGGTCCGCTGCTCGAACGGCGTCCAGCCGTAGGTCTCGCTGAAGACCGGGCCCCAGAAATAGATGCACTCCGGCAGAAACGCCCCCTCGTGGCCGCAGTAGAGTTTCGTGCGGTACTTCGACAGCTCCAGCACCGGGCCCGCGTACATCCGCCACAGCGGCTCCATGAGGTCGAAGTCGCCCGACGTGCACATGCTGAAGTACGGCAGGCGGGTGTTCTGCCACCAGTACCCGGGGCCCCAGCGGCGGTAATCCGGGTCGTCCCTGTCGCCGGCCGGGACGGTGAAGAGGCTGCCGTTGAATTTGATCGGGTACGCTCCCCGGCCGGCGCAGGCGTTGACGAATCGCTGGAGATGATACATCCGGCTGACGTGTGCAGCCTGGTCGGCGACCGCCTCCTGAGAACTGCCGGCGGCGAGCTTGCCGTTCACATAGATGCGGCAGCCCCCGGCCTGCGAATCCGCGACAGCCGCGACGTGTGTCCAACGTCCCGCGGGCAGGGCGTCCTTCACGGAGAGCTGAGCCGAGCCGCAGATCAGCCGCAGGCTGTTGCCGGGGAAGGTGTCGAACAGAAAACCATCCGCGCCGCCGGGAGTGATCTTGTCGACGATCCTCGCCCCGCCGGCGGGAAGCTCTTGGGGATTGAGCCATGCCTCGATCGCGAAGCCCCGGCTGAAATCCCACGATGCGGAGTCCGGAATCGGCCCTGTGGTCGCGCCGGTCCAGAGCCGCGCCGGCGGCTGGGGCGGCGTCGCGCCGCGATCCAATGTCGCCAGTTCCTTGACCTGAGCATCCGTCAACGGCGACGAAAAGACGCTCGCCCGGCCGATCTCGCCGGTGTAGCGGTTGCCGCCGCTCTGGTCGAGGCCGATTCGCACAGCGTGTTCGTTCGCAGGGACGATGGACTCCACGGGCGAGGAGGGGATTTGGGAGCTCGTGGCAGCTCGAATCCAACTGCGGCCCCAGAAACTCGCCCACCACTGCTCGTGCTGCCACCGTCGCACCGCGAAGTCCTGCGACTCGACCTGGCGGACCGTCTGATCCATGTCGGCCAGCCATTCGGCCGGTAGAGCAGGGTGGCGAGTGAGGACGAACACGTTGAACTGATGCCGGGTCCCGCGAGGCGAACGGAGATGGAGATTGTCGACTCGTTCGCCGCCGGCCGCGGTGACGACGGCTCCGAACGTGCGCCCGAGCAAGGGGTCGGGCTGGGCGAAGCCTGTCAGTCCCTGGATCTCCGCGAGCAGCTTCGGACCGACGGACTTGACGTTGTGATGATACCAGCCGATGCGGCCCTGCTGATCCGCCAGGACGGTGTCCGGCTCGACGATCATCGGGGTCTGCTGTTCCCGCGGGAGCTTTGGGTTCAGGAGGACGTCGCTCGTCTGTAGTTGCGCTTCCTCCCGCCGGCTCGTCCGCCACAGTTCGGCGACCGCCGTGGCTTCGACGGGCGAGACGCTGTCGACGGCCACGTGGATGACCGGGTGGTTGGCATCGACCCAGACCCGTACGCCCACCTTCCGGGGGCCGTCGCCCGCTTCGACCTTCAGCGTCGCGTCGCGCAGGCTCAGCGTCTGGCGGAACGGCGGATTGTCCGCGAATGGATTGGGCTCCAGATGAACGCGAACGGCCCCGACCTTGACCAGGCGGGCGTTGTCGTCCCAGGCGTCCGATTTGCCGATGAAGAATTGGATGTCCCCCGCCTGCGTGACCCAGGCGTTCAGCGTGATGTCGCCATTGCCGAGCGGCATCGAGCCGTGGTGGTCGACGCTGGGGGAATCCCAGGTCACGTTGTAGTCGTCGAGACCCGGCACGGACGCGTGGGACACGGAGGCTCTTGACGCCGCGTCGAATAGCAAGAATTCCCAGATCGTCGGGCCGTCGGTCGCTTTGAGGACGTTCAGGCGGACCTTCTTCGCCCGGACCGGCGGGAACTTTAATTCCAGGCCCTCGCCGATTCTGCCGCCGCGGGCGAAGTTCTCCCATCGGCCGTCGCGATCCGCCTGCAGCTCGAATTCCTCGATCCGGTCATATGCCTCGCTGAGCCAAGCCCGGTCGATGACACGCGGTTGACCGAGATCCACCTCGAGCCAGGCTTGCCGGACCCCGGCGTCGGAGGCCCAGCGGGTCTGCGGGTCGCCATCGAACGCCAGTCCCGCTCGGCAGCCGTCCTGATTCTGGTACACGTTCGAAGCGGTCGCGGGTGTGCCCTTGGCCACGGACTTCGCTGCGTCCGCGGGCAGTTTGTCCTGTTGGTCGCCTTCCGGAGGGTGTCCCTTCTTATCGAGCTTCGTGTGGAGCGCAGCGAGCTTGGCCTGCGGCACGAGCTGGTCCCATTTCGTCAGCGGCTGAATGTCCGCCACCGCGACGTTCGTCTCGAACCGCAATGTCACGATCTGCTGCGGCCGCACCGGGAATCGATAGCTCGGTCCGCCCTCCAGGGGCTGTCGTCGGCCGCCCGTGAGGTCCGTGATCGCGGCCTTGCTGTGCGGCAGATTCAGCGTCAGTTCAGCCGTGCCGGCCGCGCCGAGGCACTCGGCCAGACGGATCTCGATCTCGCTCCCTTCCCGACGCATGGCCTCGACGATCACGTTGTCCGAGGTCTGGAGGAATGATTGCGGCGACATCTCGGCGGAGTCGACGCCCACAACGGGCGGACTGTTGAACTCCCAGGCCATCTGCGGAATGCGAGCGTCTTTCCAATCGCCGTCGTGGGCGACGAGAGCGAAGGAGAAGCTCTGCCGGCCGCGGCCGCTGAGCCAGGGGCACGGATAGCCCATGTAGATGTCCTGGGCGTTCAGGAGAAAGAGGGTCGGCGTTCGGCCGGTGAGCTCGCGACCGGGCAGGCCGCGATCGAGAAGGGCCACGCCGCCCCGTTCGAACTGGTAGTGCGACCAGCGGATCGCCGGGACGATCCCGTCGCCGAATCCGGCCAGGCTCGAGTCTTTTCTTTCCCATGCGGCGTGGGAGAAGCCGTAGGGGATGCCGCGTCGCGTCTCCCGGACGGCCTGGGCCAGCGGGAACTCCGCCAGGACGATGGTCTTGTCCGGGACATCGTTCAGCTCCACGTCGAAATCGATCCGCGGAGAGTCCTTGTAGAAAAGGATCGTCTGATGAACGACGCGGCCGAGGAGAGTGGAATCCACGTTCACGACGGTGGCCAGCGGGCCCTCGCTCACGTGGATCTGAGCCTTGGCCTGCGAGGAGTCGCCCAGGCGTTTTCGCTGATCGCGCCGCGGCGTGCTGTGGAAGTCGCCCGCCTGTTCGGCCACGAGCAGTACGGGGCCGGCCAGAAGCTCGCGGCCCGAGGATTTGAGCTTCAGGCTGCACAAGGCGCCGCTGTTCGGATCGATTCTCGCGAGATAGTGAGTCGTCTCGATGACAGCCGGCAGGTCGATCGTTCGCGGCGCGGGGGCCGCCTGGCGTGACATGTCCAACGTGAGAATGCCCGTTGAAGGCAGAGGAGTCCGACACAGGATTTGACCATCGCCCGCGTCCTGAGTAGTCACGCCGAGGAGGTTCGTGCCCGTGGGCAGGCTGATTCGCACGGGATCGGTTCGGGCCCAGTTCAGCGGATTGAACAGGGCCACGCGTCCGCCCCGCCCGGCGGCGTGTGCGAGGGCCGCGCGAGCCGTATCGGCGGAGATCTTCTCCACCGATTCGAAGCGGTCGCGAACGTCCCACGACTTCTCATGCTCGAAGACCATGCCGCCGGCCGCGCCCCAGAGAGTGTTGCGGTCCATGTTCAGGAGCATCTGGAGCCAGGCGTGGTAGAGGGACTGGGCGGGATAGTCGAACTTGCCGTCGCGGCCGGCGATAGTCGCCAGCATCTCGGCTGCCTGGAGTCCCTGTTCCGATCGCCGATGCCACTGCTTGACCTTGGGGCTTTCAATCCAAAACGATGTCCAGCTCATCCGGGCGCCGCTGCGACTGACGGGCAGGTCGATCCGGCCCGATCGGACGCCGGGGAGAATCGCGTCCACGTAGCGGCCCAAGCCGGTGAAGCGCATGGCCGTCTGCGGGGCCGCCGCTTTCCATTGCCTCAGGAATGTGGACGGATAACTCTTGCAGGCCGGCGACAGGGAGTAGTCGCCGGCTC
>JBDKUU010000810.1:0-8934 GCA_039679525.1 Phycisphaerales bacterium
GGCTCCGCCCAGCACGAGGATCGGCGCGCCTGGGGGCGTCGCAGCGGCCCGGGTCTTCACGTCGTCGAGCAGCTCCGCGAGCGTTTTGGCGTCCAACGGCGTGGGCGAGCGGAACACGGGGTCCCAATCGGCGTAGTGGCCGGGCGAAATCGCCAGGCATCGCGAGCCGTCCGGGGACTCGAACCAGTGGATCGACTTGCCGGCGGGGTTGTCTCGCGTGTAGACCATCGCATCGAGGCCGAGGCCCGCCGTGATTTGCGCCGTCTGCTCGTGTACGCCGGTGACATCGATGGCCCAGACGAAGCGGGGGCGGACCCCGAAGATCGCCTGCTGCCAGCGCAGACCTTCCACGCCCATCTTGACGAGGGCCTCGCCGCCGGAGAGATTGATCGTCGGCTCGAGGAAGAACGCGTTGACCAGCTCCACGCGGCCCTCGCGAACCCGCTGCCTGAGTTCTTCGACGCGGTCCGGGTGGAAGTTGAGGACCGCGATCATCGTGTTGCACTCGGACAGCGCGAAGGCGTAGTTCGGGTCGTCCCGCACGCGGTCGAGGTGGTCGAGATAGCTGTTGGCGCAGTAGTTGCGCTCGGTGGACCAGTCGGTGAGCCAGCCGCATCTGGCCGGATGAAAGTTTGGGACGACGAAGACCTCCGCCGGTGCGGTCGGCTGAGCCGCCCGACAGATGCCGGCCAACGCGAATACGACAAGAGGCATCAGGCGTCTTGCAGTCATGCTTGCTTCTCCATTCGCAGAATCCATTTGCACGTGTCCCTCGGCCCCGACGGGCCGTCAATCGAAGTGAAAGACCTCGTCCATGCCCGCCCACCATTCGCCCTCGCCGCGGTCGGGCAGGGGCTCCTGACAGGGCATGCAGACCTTCCACCACTCTTGCGTGACGGGGTCCGCCGCCATCTTCGCCATGTCCCCGGCGAAATCGTCGCCGAGGTATTCGAAATAACTGAAGAGATAGTGGTTCCCGTCCGGCAGCCGGCGAAGGTAGATCGAGTAGTTGCGAATCCGGCACTCCGCGATCTTCTTGAGCACGTCGGGCCAGACCGCCGCGTGCAGTCTCCTGTACTCGGCGAGCCGGTCGGCCTTCACGCCGATCACCATCCCATAGCGTTTCATAGCGTCGGTCTCCTATCTCACGCAGACGCGGACATTATGGCAGCGGCGCCGGGATTGCGATAGGCGATTTTGCGGCCGTGTCCTTCGATTTTCCGACACACGGCAGGATCCTACCGTCGAGACTCCGGATTTCCCACATGTCTTGCGGGAAGTAGGCCGCAATGCTACTCTATCGATGGTCGAATGCGACCGGTAAGGAGAGCTTCCTATGACGAGCATGCAGCGACCCGCCTCGACGGTGGCCAAACTCGATCGCATGCGAAGGGCCCTGCGACACGAGGAGCCGGACCGAGTGCCGGTGAGCGATTTCTTCTGGGGCGGCTTTGTGGAGCGATGGCGCCGGGAACTCGGGCTGCCGCCGGACGCCGATCCCTATCGTCATTACGATCTCGACTGGATCGTGACGGTCCCCAACATGGACCCGCACATCAAGCCGTTCGAGATCCTTCGCGAGGACCGCAACGAAGTGTGGGTCAAGACCGGATTCGAGACGGTCCTGCGAAAGCGGCTCGACCTGCCCATGCCGGAGCAGATGTCCTGGGACACGGACAGCATCGAAAAACTCGAAGCACTCGAGTTCGACGATCCTCGCGATCGCCGGCGGTTCTTCGATGCCGGGGACAATCAGATCGCCGGCGTCGGGGACAGCTTCCAACGCAACAGCCCGCCGTGGGTCCAGACCGTACGGAACCTCTGGACCGACTTTCCCGTCTTCGGCAGTATGATCGAGGTCAACGAGTGCCTCACGCGGCTGGTCGGCCAGGAGAACACGCTGCTCTGGATGGGGCTCTATCCGGATCGGCTCGGCGCCTGCATCAACCGCATCGGGGAGTTCTATCTGTCGTGCTGCAAGGCTGCGATCGAGGCGGCCGCAGGATACCTCGACGGCTTCGTGATTTGGGGCGACGTCGCCTATCGCAACAGCCTGTTCTTCTCGCCCGGCTATTGGCGCGAGTACTTCAAGCCGTGGGTCAAGGCGATGGTCGAGCATTGTCACTCGTGCGGCCTGCCCGTGATCTATCACGGCTGCGGGAACGTGAGCGCCATCTTCGAGGACTACATCGAAATCGGCGTCGACGCCTACAATCCGCTGGAGGTCAAGGCCGGCATGGACGTCGTGGATCTGCGCCGCCGGTACGGCCACCGCATCGGCTTCTGCGGCAATCTCGACGTCCAGAAGTGGGAACGCGGCGACCGCGAGGAGATCCGCGCCGAGGTCCTTCGAAAGCTCTGCGCAGCCCGGGGCGGCGGGCTGATCCTTCAGTCGGATCACTCCGTCACCAGCGGCGTGTCGGGCCGGACCTACGACTACATCATCCGATTGATTCGCGAGCACGGGACCTATCCGCTGGCTCGGGACGAATCCCAGACGCCGTGAAGGACTCGGAACGGATCGAGGAGACCTCATGATTGAAGTCGGCGTCAATCCGTCACGACATGGGGCAGCCGACGTTGTTGGCGAATACGTAGCCTTCGCCGTGTTCGCCGAGGTCGACGGTCATCTGGTCCATGAACCCGCGGTACAGCGTGTTGTTGGCGATCACCGAGTGGCTGAGTTTTCGCAGGATGAATCCGACCTGCGGCGTGTACTTGCCTTTGCCGCCGTCGTCGCGTCCGGCCGCACAGGTATTCGAAACGAAGGTCAGTCCGCTGCACTCCTCGAGGCGGACCTGGCAGGAGCGTTCTCCTTCGGCGAGCTGGTTGCTGTCTTTGCCGCAGCGTCGCAAGACGTTGCCGGTGATCGCGGTGGTGTGCATTTTCATCGCGCAGATCCCGGCGCCCCAGTTCCGATCGAAGCAATTGCCCGTCACGTTCCAGGCGTCGCCCCCGCAGAGGTAGAGGCCGTACCCCTTGTTCCATTCGACGCGGTTGGCCGTGAACATTACCGTGGCGCCCACGCCGTCGCAGCCGAAGCCGTGACTTCCGTTTCCGGAGAACTGGTTGTCGGTGACGAAACCGTCCCAGCCGGTGATCTGAACGCCGCACCCCTGGTTCCCCTGCAGGATGCTGTGTCGGAGGATGAACAGCCAGATGCGCAGCAGGTGCACGCCGTGCCCGGAGAACCCCTCGACCTTGCAGTCGTCGATGACGATGGAGTCTTCCTGGGGACTGTACTTCTCGGCGTTGTTGAGGCAGACGCCGTGGATGGCTTTTTCGGTGTTCCGTCGTCCCCGCAGGAAGAGCCCCCGGAGGTGGACGCCGAAGGCCCCCGTGATGTTCAGCAGGCAGTCCGCTTCATCGGAGTCCAGGAGAAGCATCGCGCCGGCATCGCCTCGATAGCCCCACTGAGGCTCGGCCATGACCGTGGTGTGCGGGTGGGCCTTGAGGTCGTGACAGAGGTATCGTCCCGCGGGGAAGTAGGTCGTGCCGCTGACCGCGCCGGCCGCGTCCAGGGCTTTCTGCACCGCGTCTGAGTCGGGCGTTTTGCCGTCGCCCGCGGCGCCGAAGTCGCGGACGTTGAATACGGAAGGGCTCTGGGCGCCTGTCTTTTCTGCGGACAATGCAGGCGTCGCGCCGACGAGGTTCGCTGCTCCGAGAAGGCCGGCCCCCCTGATGAAGTCACGTTTCGTCATCTTCATTGAGATGCTCCTGTGTCGAGTTTGTTGCGTCATCACCTGGAAGGACCATGGCCACCATGGTCTGATTTGGCTTATCAGGTAGCGCCCGATCGGGGGCGTGGCTTGCTTTCGGAAGCGGCGGGTGCGGCCGAGGAAGCGGGAGCGACAGCGGCAGCGGGGGTCTGCTTGGTCGGCTGAGATTCGGAGTCGCAGACCGCCGGCGATGCGGCCTTTGCCTGGTCCGGTTGTGGGGCGGAGACGGCGGGCGAAGCAGGCTTTGCTTGAGCCACGTTCTCTCTGGGGTAGAGAACCGCGCAGTAATAGAACAACCCTGCGCCCAGCGCGACGAGAACACCGACAATGACAGTCTTCGCTTTGGCTGGCATATCCATCTCCCTCAAGCAGATGTCTGATGTCCAAACAAACCTCGATCCATCATTGCGATCACGAACGCTGCTATTGTACAGGTAACGCGCCCTGGCCGCACCTAAATTCCAGGCGAGAATCTCCAGTACAGGATCGCCGCGGCGAAAATGCTCCAATAGGCCAGGATGCTGAGAAACAGCACCGCTCGGACGCCGGGACCGAAATTCAGCCGGGCGGCCGTTCTCCGGAAGACCAGAGCGGTCGCCACGCAGCACGCCAGCAGCAAGGCAACCGCCGCGAGACTGACGATCGGATCGAGCGCGTTCGTCGCAGACGTGTCCAACACCAGCGTTCCGGCGGCCATCCGCCGGGCGGTTTCGATGCCCTTGGGGTCCGCACAGGCGGCGGACCAGTAGGGAATGCGGGAGGACATCCTGAGTATGGACTTGAGGATGTGGGCGCCTGCGATCGTGGGCAACAGGAGCAGCGTGAACGTCCTGGCGGTTTGGCCGAAAGACACCCGCTCCCGGCCGCGAACCAGTCGAGCCAGAGCCGCTACCAGCAGCATCCCCAGGGCAGGCGCCGCGATGAACAGCGCCGTCGCGGAAACCAGATCGCTCATCGGTCCGGTCGTTCCCAGGGCCTGCGCGAGACGCTCGGGCCCCCACATCATCATTTCAAAGGTGACCGGCCACTCCGAGAGGATCTCGTAGGCGACGATGGCGGCGAGCACCAGGGCGAATCCGACCTGGGCCGGGCGCAGATCGACGCCGGCCAGCAGATCGGCCAGAGGCCGTCGGACGCTGAACCGAACGTTCTTGTGGGGGCACGCCTTGAAACATTGCGTGCACAGCAGGCAGTCGCGATTGTCGGCGATGGAGGCTGGGTAGAGACCGCTCGTGCACGAGCGTCCGGCCAGGCGAGTCCGGTTCCTCTTTGTCACGCAGTCCTTGGTCCGGCACCTCCCGCAGACGTCGGCGTCGTCCGCACGCCACTCAAACGGCGACAGGAGGGCGTACAGGCCAAGCAGGTGCCCCACCGGACAGACGTAGCTGCAGAACGCCCGCCTTTCGAAAATCAGCGAGACGTCGATCGCCAGCAGAATCAAGAGGAGCATGTAGAGCGACATCTGGTGAGGGATGCGGTTCACCGCCAGGGTCTGTATCCCCACGACCCAGACGAGTGCGTAGAAGGCGGTGACGACCCAGCCGCTTCGGAGGACGCCGGGAACTCGCCATCCGAGCCCGATCCTCCCCGCCCAGTAGGTGACGAATTCCATGGGACAGACGGCGCACCAAACGCGGCCGAACAGAACCGCGGCGATGATGATGACAGGCCACCAGTACGACCAGACGACCAGGTTCGCCAGGTTCGTGTCACGGAGGTACTGGGCGAGGTGGGGGTCCGCGGTCGTCACGCCCAGGCCGCCAAGGATCAGCAGGATGAAGACGGCCAGCAGGACTATCTGGGCCCCGGCGGGGAACCATCGGGCCTTCAGCAGCCATCCGATACATCTGTTCTTCAGCAAATCCATTCAGCGGTCTTTCATGCCTTTCTTCGCCCTGTGCCCGTCTTCTTTTGTCGCGACCCCATTGTACCGGCCGGAATCCCCAACGAACAGGCCGGATCGACCCTTCTTGGCCGACGCCTGCCGTACTTTCCCGTCCGATACCGGGGTTGAGTGTCCGTGAAAGAATCCCGGCCCGCGTGGAATCGAGGGCGACCTGCTCGTAGAGTGCCCGTCAGGGCATATCTTCTCTTTCCGGCGTCCTGCGAGGCGCAAGAGCGAAGATAACGCCTCACGGCATCACTACGAACCAGGCCCGCCATCCTGGTTTGGACGCTCATCGGTCGCGCGGACCCCGGATGCCTGGAGACTCGCACGGATACGGGGCTCAGGCTGCCAGAATTGCCGCTTGACTTGTCCACGGGGATTGCCGTATCATGGATATACTTTGTCAGGAGGTCAGTATGCCTCGCGCGGGTCAGCCCAGGGAACGGAGCGGACGGCCGGAGGGATTTACGCTGATCGAACTCCTGGTTGTCATTTCCGTGATCGCCGTCCTCATGGCGATCTTGACGCCGGCCCTCAGCCGAGCGAGGAAGCAGGGACAGGCGGCGGTGTGCCAGGCGCACCTGCGACAGTGGGGCGCCGTGTTCTTTCTATACACCGCGGAGAACAACGGGCGATTCTGGACGGAGCACAACGTCTGGCAGACCGGAGTGGAGCAGGGCGGCTGGATGCCCTACCTGAGCCGCCTGTACGGCGACATCGACAAGTTCAGAGTGTGTCCCTCGGCCAGCAAACTCAACGGCGTCGCCGGCGGCATCGGCACGACCTTTCAGCAGTGGGGCCCCGGGCCGATCATGGCCGCCCACCGGTTCGGGCCGGACCGCAAGAAGAACTACGGCAGCTATGGCATCAACCTGTGGATCAATTCGGTGGACCCGCCGTCCACGATGGGGTGGCGGAGCCAGCCGAACCGGCAGTGGAAGACCTGCCACGTCCGGCAGGCGTCGGAGGTCCCCATGGTCGCCGACTGCACGTGGTTCGGGACCAACCCGATCACTCCGGACGACAAATCCTGGGCCAATGGAGGCGATCCGACGCCGACCCGGGACTGGTGGGAGCAGAAGAACCCGGACGAGCCGGGCGACTGGAACTGGGACATGGCCCGGCTCACGATCGATCGGCACGGCCGAGGCATCAACATAGCCCTGATGGACGGGGCGGCCCGAAAGGTGGTTCTCACGGACCTGTGGGAATACAAGTGGCATCGGGAATACAAGCCGGTCCACGGCGTGGAGATTCCGTGGTTGAAATGACAAACTTTGAGAAGGAGGAACGCCATGAGGCGCAGAGCGGTCTGTGGAATGGGGTTGTTTCTGATCCTGGTGTCGACCGGCATGGTCCGGGCGGACTTGGTCGCTCACTGGAAGCTGGACGAGAAGGCCGGCACGACGGTCAAAGACTCCAGCGGCAACGGCTTTGACGGCACGACCGTGGGGAACGTGACCTGGATCGAGGGCGCCGTCAAAGGGGCCCTGCAGGTGGACGGGAGCAGCGGATTCGTCGATTTCGGCAATCCTCAGGGCTGGCCGGCCGGCAAGTCCCCGCGGTCCCTGTGCGGATGGGGTCGGACCAATTCCGTCGCCTCGGGATATCGGTGGATGGCGGCCTATGGCACCGCCGGCACCAGCCAGGCGATGTTCATCGGCCAGAACGGCGCTGCCATCATCGCCGGCGGCTATAACGGCGACGATGTCACGGTGAACAACGTCTGGATCGTGGGCGAGTGGCTGCATGTCGCTCTGACGTACGACGGGACTACCGCCAGGGTTTACTCCAACGGCGCGGAGGTCGGCTCCGCAGCCAAGAACTGGAGCCTGGTTCTCAACCGGGCGTTCCTGGGCGAGCAGGTCAATTCCGCCCGCGAGCTTTGGAACGGCGCGTTCGACGACGTGCGGATCTACGACCATGTGTTGACCCCGCAGGAACTCCCGGGGATCATGGCCGGCGTGGCCGTCGAGCTCGCCAAGGACCCCGCCCCGGAGAACGAAGCGACGGACGTGCACTTTGACTCGACGCTGAGCTGGACGGGAGGCGAGGTCGCCGCCACGCACGACGTGTACCTCGGAAGGAGCTTCGCCGACGTGAACGACGCGGACCGAGCCGACCCGCGCGGCGTCCTGGTCAGCCAGGACCAGGCGGGGGTCGAGTACGTGGCCGCCAATCCGTTCGAATTCGGCCAGACCTATTACTGGAGGATCGACGAGGTCAACGGGGCGCCCGACTACACGGTCTTCAAGGGCGAGGTCTGGAGCTTCACGGCGGAACCCTTCTCCTATCCGATCAAGAACATCGTGGCCACCGCCTCCAGCCAGAGCCGCCCGGACGCTGGGCCGCAGAACACTGTCAACGGCTCGGGCCTGAACGCCGATGACCAGCACTCCGTCGATTTGACGCAGATGTGGATGAGCGGCAACAGCAAGCCCCACTGGATCCAGTACGAGTTCGACAAGGTCTACAAGCTCGACGAGATGTGGGTGTGGAACGCCAACCAGACCGTCGAGACCTTCGTGGGTTTCGGCGCCAGGCAAGTCGCGATCGAGTACTCCATGGACGGTCAGACCTGGACCACCCTGGAAGGCGTGCCGGAATTTGCCAGGGCCACCGCTGTGCCCACCTACACGGCCAATACGGTCGTCGATTTCGGCGGCGTCCAAGCCAAATTCGTCAAGCTGAACATCGCCAACAACTGGGGCGGAATCGCGCAGCAGGTGAGACTGAGCGAGGTCCGGTTCTTCTACGTGCCTCTGCAGGCCCGCGAGCCCTCGCCGACGGATGCCGCGACGGGCGTCCTCCTGACCTCGTCCCTGAACTGGCGGCCCGGACGCGAGGCCGCTTCGCACAAGGTGTTCTTCGGCGCCGATAGCGATGCCGTCGCGGCGGGCACGGCTTCGGCCGCCACGGTGACCGAGCACAGTTACACCCCGGCTCCCATGAGTCTCGGCGTGAAGTACTTCTGGAGGGTCGACGAGGTGGGCGACGCCGGCACGTACCAGGGCGACGTCTGGAGCTTCACCGCCCAGGAGTTCCTGCCGATCGACGACTTCGAGGGCTACACGGACGACGAGGGCGGCCGGATCTATGAGGCCTGGGTCGATGGCGTCACGACAACGGTCAGCGGCTCCCAGGTCGGCTACAACTCCGCGCCTTTTGCCGAGAAGACCGTTATTCACGGCGGCAAGCAGGCCATGCCCTTCATTTACAGCAACGCTTCGTTCGCGTTCTCGGAGGCCAAGCTGACTCTCGACCCGCCGCAGAATTGGACCACGCGAGGCATCAAAAGCCTCGCGATCCACTTTGCAGGCACCGCGG
>JBDKUU010000811.1:0-8688 GCA_039679525.1 Phycisphaerales bacterium
GGCCATCAAGCTGGTCAACAAGATCCTGTTCCACGCGGTGCGCAGCCGGGCCAGCGACATCCACATCGAGCCGTACGAGCAGGAAGTGAAGATCCGCTTCCGCGTCGACGGCGTCCTGCGGAACGTCCTGAGCCTGCCCAAGATCCAGGTCAGCCCGATCCTCTCGCGTCTGAAGATCATGGCCAACCTGAACATCGCCGAGCATCGCCTGCCCCAGGACGGCCAGAGCCGCGTCAGCATCGGCGACGAGGTCGTCGACATCCGCGTCTCGGTGATCCCCACCGCCGGCGGCGAACGCGTCGTGCTGCGACTGCTCGACAAAGGCCGCGGCGAGCTGAAGCTTGAAGAAATCGGCTTCGGACCCGACCTGCTCACAGTCTTTCGCAGCCTTATCGCCGTCTCGCATGGAATCGTCCTGATCACCGGCCCCACCGGCAGCGGCAAGACCACGACGCTCTACGGCGCCCTCAACGAGCTCAACAGCCAGGAGCGGAACATTCTGACCGTGGAGGACCCTGTCGAGTACCAGTTGCCCGGCGTCGGCCAGATGCAGGTGCACCCGAAGATCGATCTGACGTTCGCCAACTGCCTGCGCCACATCCTCCGCCAGGACCCGGATATCATCATGATCGGCGAGATCCGCGACCGCGAGACCGCCGAGATCGCGATCCAGGCCTCGCTGACGGGGCACCTCGTGCTCAGCACCCTGCACACGAACGACGCCGCCTCCGCCTTCACCCGGCTGATCGACATGGGGATCGAGCCGTACCTGATCTCCTCGACCGTCGTCGGCGTGATGGCCCAGCGGCTGGTGCGCGTGATCTGCCCGAGCTGCAAGCAGCCGTACACGCCGCAGGATGGGACCGTCTCCTGGCGGGAGCTGGAGAAGCTCGCCACGGGATTCGTCAAGCTGCACAAGGGCGCGGGATGCGAGAAGTGCCTCGACAGCGGGTACATGGGCCGCACCGGCATCTTCGAGCTGCTGCTCGTCGACGACGCGATCCGCGACTTGGTCGTCCGGCGACAGGCTTCGCACATCATCAAAGACACGGCCGTGCGTCACGGCATGACGACTCTGAGAAACGACGGCCTGCGAAGGGCCCTGGAGGGTGCCACGACCTTGGAAGAAGTCTATCGCGTGACGCAGGACAGCGTGCAGATCGGGTCGGAGGGGAACTGAGATGCCCGTGCTCGAATCGCAATTCGTGAGCGACCTGCGGAGAGAGGCCGCGGTGGCGAGGCGACAGGCCCAGCGGCCCGCGGCCCCGGCCAAGCCCGTCAACGACATCCTGCGACGGGCCGGCACGAAAGACCTGTGCCGCATCGCGAGACAACTATCCGCCCTGCTGCACGCGGGAATGCCCCTGGTGCCTGCGATCTCGGCCCTCGTCGAGCAGTTGGAGTGCCCCACGAACACCGAGCGCAAGTCCTCGACGCCGAGCAAGAAGCCGCTCGTTCAGGCAATCCGGCAGGTCCGAGACGACGTGAATGAAGGCGTCAGCATGGCCGAGGCCCTGGGGCGGCGCCCCGGCGTGTTCCCGCCTCTGTTCGTGAGCATGGTCTCGGCCGGCGAAAGCAGCGGAGCCCTGGAGGAGGTGCTCGGCCGCATCGCCGACATCCTGGAGAAACGAGTCCAGCTCGTCGGCAAGGTCAAAGCCGCGATCACCTACCCCGTCGTCATGGCGACCGTGGCGGCGGCAGTCGTCGTGTTCCTGATCTCCTACGTGGTGCCCGGCATCACGAAGCTGTTCACCGAAATGAACCACGAGATGCCCTGGCCGACCCGGCTGCTGATCTCTGTCAGCGAGTTCTCGCAGACCTATGTCACAGTCCTCCTCGGCCTGCTCTGCGCGGCAGTGGTCGGACTCGTGGCCCTGCGACAGAACGTCGAAGGCAAAGCCTGGCTGGACCGCGTCGTCCTGAAGCTGCCGCTGTTCGGCCCCCTGCTGTTTCGGCTGGAGCTGGCCCGGTTGACGCGGACCCTGGGCACGTTGATGAAGAGCGGCCTGCCCGTGATGACCGCGATGGAGATCACCGAGCGGGTCGTTCAGAACAGCCTGATCGCCCAGGCATTGAAGTCGATTCGGGAATCGGTGCAGAAAGGCGACAACATCGCCGGCGCGATGAAGACCACGGGCATGTTCCCGCCGGTCGTGTACCACCTGATCGCGACGGGCCAGATGTCCGGCAACATCGAAGACGAGCTGATCGACATCGCCGAGATGTACGACGCCGAGGTCGAAGCCTCCGTGCGAACGCTCACCTCGCTCCTGGAGCCCGTGATCCTGCTGGTCATGGGAGGCATCGTGACATTCATCGTCCTGGCGATCCTCTTGCCAATCTTCGAGATCAACCAGGCGCTCTAGGCATTGATTATTGATTATCGATTATTGATTAAGGATTATTGAATAGGACTGGACCATGAGCCAATCATCAATCACCAATCATCAATCATCAATGACCAGGGGTTTTACCCTGATCGAGCTGATGATCGTCGTGGTCATCCTGGGCCTGCTGGCGACCACCGTGATGCCCAAGATCCTGAGCAAGCCGGACCAGGCCCGCCAGACCAAGGCGGCGGTCGACATCCGCGCGATCCAGTCGGCCCTGGCCCTGTTCAAGACCGACGTCGGGCGTTTTCCCACGACGGCCGAAGGGCTCCAGGCGCTCGTCGCCAATCCCGGCCTCAAGGGATTCAGCAGCGACGGCTACCTCGAACGGGTCCCCACCGATCCGTGGGGTCATCCATACGTCTACCTCAGCCCGGGACTGCACAGCAAGGACTACGACCTGGAATCTCTGGGCAAGGACGGCGAGGACGGCGGCGCCGACAAGGACGCCGACATCGAGAGCTGGAACCTCCAGGGGTGAGAATCTGCCCCAAAAACACCTTGCGAGGTCCCGTAGGGTGCGTACCACGCACCGCTCGGCTTTCGCATGAAACGAAAGATGGTGCGTGATACGCACCCTACATAACGGTCGTGAAAGCACCTTGCGGGATGTCTTGACGAAGTTCGCCGGCAACACTGGAGCGATGACGAGCGATGAGATCTGCGAGCACAAGAGGGTTCACCCTGATCGAGGCGGTCGTGGCGTTGGCGATCGTGTCCATCGGTCTGCTCTCGCTGCTCCAGCTCAACCTGGTCGGCATTCGCGTCGCGGACAAGGCCCAGGCGACCGCGAAGGCGGTCTTCCTCGCCCAGGAGAAGATGGCCGAGGCCCTGGAGGCGGGATTTCCTCAGCTCGGAACGCGGTCCGGCGTCGTGGAGGATGACAACCGGCGGTACACCTGGCGCACCGAAGTGACCGACGCGTCCGGCTCGCAGCAGCGATCGCTGGGCGTGCGGCTGGACCGTCTGCGAAAGCTCTCTGTCGAGGTGTCGTGCGGGGACAAGCCCGGCGACAGCCCGACCCGACTGACCACCTACGTGGCGGAGAGGAAGATCCGTGAATTGTAGAGCGGCACAAAACATGGTCGCTGACCCCAGTCCCCTGGCATCTTCCGCCCGGAGCCGGCAGCATGGACGATGTGCTTCGCACACCATCTCGCCGGCCCCGATGCGTCGCACATACACCACCACGACGGAACCCTGCATTCGGCGGTATAACAACCTGCATGGCGGGCCTCCGGCCTCATCATGCTGTTGGCCCAAAGCGCAAAATGCCGGGGGGTCGGGGGCAGAGCCCCTGAGGTCACGAGCGTTCACGCTGGTCGAGATGCTGATCTCGCTGGCCGTCGTGAGCTCCATCATGACGATGGTCTACGGCAGCTACGCCGCGACGTCTCGATCCCTGGACGTGTACAACTCCCGAATGGCGTGCTCGGAGCGGGCGCAGCTCGTGCTGCGCATGATGGCGCGCCAGATCCGCTGCGCGTACCTGCCGCCGGCTCCGACGCGATCCACGCAGGCGAAAGCCGAGCACAAGATCGCGGAACCGGAAACCGCCGCCGCATTTCACGCAGAGCCCTCCGGCCTGCGAAGCGATCTGCTGACGTTCGTCACGACGGGCGGCTTCGACATCGGGTCCGACGGCCCAATGGGAATCTCCCGTGTTTCGTATCGATACGACGCTCCACGGGACACGCTCCTGATCTGCTGCGAGCCCAGCGTGGGCGGCCGCAGCAGCCTGCGAGAGGCGGACGCCTGGCGGCCGGCTCTGACCGGCCTGACGGAGATCGAACTGAAGTTCTATGACGGCAAACAGTGGCAGACCGGCTGGGATTCGAAGCGGGCCGGACGGCTGCCGCACGCGGTCAAGATCGCGATGGCCGTCGCCGATCGCAAAGGCCGTGTGAATCGCTACGCGACGACAGTGGCCATCGCCTGCCGGAGCGATTCCCGCGGACAGCAAACCAGTGCCCCGAGCGAACAGCCATGACCAGGAACCGCACAGGCTACAGACAAGACGGTTTCATCCTCGTCGTCGTGCTCGGGGCGATCCTCGTGCTCTCGAGCCTGCTGTTCGGGTTCAACCTGACGGCCCGCACGCGATTGAGCACGGCCGACAGCTTCTACCGAACCGAGCAGCTCGGCGGCAGCGCCCGGGCGGGTCTCGAAATCGCCATCGCCGCGATTCGGGACGTCAACGACCTCGGCGCGGACCCGCGATTCTCCAGTCTCCTGACGGGCGACAACCGGTTCGCCATCGACGACGCGAACTGCTCCGTCACGATCCTCGACGAGAGCGGGCTCGTGAACGTCAACAATCTCAAGTCCGCCGAGGGGAAACTCAATCGCCCCGCCATCGACCAGCTCCTGCGGCTGATCGACCTGGTGAACGCCCAATCGGACAGATCCGAGCGCATCGGCTACGGCATCGTCCCCTGCCTGATCGACTGGATCGATGCCGACGACGAAGTGACGCAGTTGCCGTTCATCCAGCGGGAGAACACCGGCACCGAGAGCGGCCACTACCAGGCCCAGCCCAGGCCCTGCGCCTGCCGCAACCGGCCGCTCGACACCGTGGACGATCTGCTCTGGGTCAAGGGCGTCACGCCCCAGACGTTGAGCCGCCTGCGTCCCTACCTGACCTGCGTCGGCGACGGCAAGATCAACATCAACGCCGCGCCGAGACTCGTCATCCAGTCGCTCTCGGAACAGATGGACGCCGCGACGGCGCAAATGATCCTCAATCAGCGAAGGCTCAAGCCGTTCGAGAACGTCTCGCAGCTTCGGAGTCTGCCCGGAATGGCCGATAATGTCTACGAGTCGGTGAAAGACAGAATCTGCGTCCGTCCGCAGGACCGGTTTTACCGCGTTACGTCGCGGGCAGGCCTCGCCGATCGCAAGTGCACAGTTCAGGCCCTGCTGCGAAGAAACACACAGGCCGGAACTGTCGATATGATTCTATACCGGGAGATGTAGTGACGCCGAAGCACGCGTCCTTGTCCTCCGGCGAATGGTTAGGACTGGACTTCTGCAAAATTGGATATTGGGCCTATATTCTTCAAGGAAATCTTATTCTTCGATTTCCTTGAAGAATCGACATGAGCCCATAATTGGAGTAACGGTGAAGATTTTGGAAGGAAAAATCGAGGCAAGAGATTTTTCCTTCCAAAAGTAGGCCCAATATCCAATTTTGCAGAAGTCCAGTCAGAGAATAGGTGAAGGCATAAGAATGCCCAGGAAATGTATCGGGATCGATATCGGACGCACCCACGTCCGAGCCGCGCAGATGGCTCGGACTTCGGAGGGCCTTCGCCTGGAGAGAACCTTCACGACGCAAACCCGCAGAAGCACGGATTCGCCGGCGACGATCCTGCACTCGTTGTTTCACGAGCATGGCTTCGATCCCCACGCCGACGTTGTGGTCTCGCTGCCGCACCATGTGTTCTTCTTTGCGGATGTGCAGACGGACGCGGCGGGACTGGCCGGACTCCAGGCGGGCGACGCATCGAGCCTGAGAAACTGCTTCCCGATTCCCGCCGAGGACGCCATTTCGCAGGTCTGTTCCACCCTGCCTTCAGCGGACGGCCGCAACTCGCTCCTCGTGGCCGCCACGTCGCGCGATCAGCTCGCCGAGCACCTGGCCCTGCTCGACGAGGCGAAGATCAAACCCGTGCGGATCGACGCTCCGATGATCGCGGCGCAGGCCGCCATCGCGGTCAATCATCCGGACGCCCTCAAGGGCCTGGCCGTCATCCTGTACGTGGACGAGTCCACGCTCAGCATCGCGGTGACACAGGACGCAAACCTCCTGCAGGTTCGAAACCTGCCCATGTTCTCCGGCGAGGCGCAGGAAGCGGAGTCGCTCGCGCAGCAGACGGCGGAAGTCGTCGCCCAGGAGATCGAGATCACCTGGAAACGGCTCTTCGGCAAAGATCCGGAGCCCGGCTTGGGCGTCTTGCTCATCGCCTCCGGCCGAATGGCGGAACTGCTCGTGCCGGCGATTCGCGAGAAGATCGACAGCCGGATCGTTCCCGTCAATCCGTGCGCGGCCACTGCAAAATCCGAGACGGCCGATGCGGACAGTTCCCTCTGCGTCGCCGAAGGTCTTGCCTTGCGGACCCTCCAGCCCCAGGCTGCCGGTCGAACCGACTTCCTCGCGGCCTACCGGACCCGTACTCGGCCTGTCGTCCGCATGCGGCGGGAGTTGACCATCTGCGGCGGCCTGGCTGCCGCAGCGGCGGCCGTGTGGGTGGTCGGCCTGTTTCTCCAGCTTTCGTCGCTCGAATCGCGGTACGCGGGCCTCAAGGAACAGGAGAAAGCGATCTTCCATCACGCGGTCCCTGAGGAACCGACGATCGTCAACCCGGCGGCTCAGCTCCAGCAGAAGATCGACGCCCTCCGCAAGGACTGCGAGACGTTCACCTGCTTCAATCCGAATCAGCCCGGCCCGCTGGAGGTTCTGAGCCTCCTGAGCCGCCAAATCCCCGCGTCGGGAAACCTGCGGCTCTGTGAAATGTTGATCGCCGGCGGCTCCATTCGAATCACGGGCACGTGCGACTCGTTCGCCACGTTCGGCGATTGGCAGCGTGTGCTCGAGAACACGCCGGGGCTGCGGCTCGTGGACGCTCCGCAGCCGCAGAAGAATCCAGACTCGCAGAAGGTGGAATTCAAGGTCTCGCTGTCCACGACGGAGAAGAAGGCATCATGATCCAGCTCAATCCACGGGAACGCGGTCTCGCCATCGGCCTGTCGGCCGCGCTGGTCGTGTTGGGAGCCTGGGCCTTCGCCATCAAGCCGGCCCGCGACCGCATCCGGACCCTGGAACGCATCATCCCCGAGAAGCAGGCTGAGGTGCGGCAGCTTCAGGCCCGGGGCATCGAGTACCAGAACCTCGCGAGTCAATTCAAAGGCCTGCGGACGAAGATCGCGTCGCAGGACGCGGGTTTCCAATTGCCGCGGTTCCTCGAAACGATGATCGCCCGATACAAGCTGGACGCCCACGTCACCAAGATGCAGCCGAGCACCGTGCAGGTCCGGCCGGACTACGCCGAGACGGTCGTCACGATCGAACTGCAGGACGTCGCGCCGCGGCAGCTTGTGACATTCCTGACCGCCGTGGAGACCGCCGAGGCGGTCGTGCGGGTCGGCAGCCTCTATTTCCGCAACGACGCCACCAATGACGCCCTGCTCGACGCCACGGTGGAAATCTACAGCCCCCGCCTGACCGCCGAGACGACGCAGGTCGCGCAAGTCCCCTGAAGTCCCCATGGGCGACGAGAAATCGCTCGACGTGGCCAAGAAGGCGGCGGAGAAGATTCTTCCTCGCGTGCCATGACACGTGTGCGGCGACAACATCAAATGAAACGGGGCTGTGAGTCCGCGACTCGCAGCCCCGCAGTGTTTCTACGGATCGAAGATGTCACGCGGTCTTGCGCCGCAGGCGACGGCCGAGGAAGCCGACGCCCAGCGCCACCAGGCCCAGGGCGCCCGGGGCAGGGACCGCCGCGACGGTAGCCTGTCCGACGTAGAGATGATCGACCGTCGGCCACTGAGAGACGCCGTCGCCCGCGATGACGATCGACGTCAGCGCCGCGCCGTCCGTGACGAAGCCCCGGAACGTGGTCGCGCCGGCGTCCGGCAGGCTCAGGACCGTCCCGTCGCTGAGCGTCAACGTGATCGGACCGACCACGTTGTTGCCGTTGTAATCCGTGGGCCAGAAGATCCCGCCCACCGCCGTGACAGGGGAACCGGTGAAGGTGATGATCAGCGAATCGTTATATCGATTGGTCGACATGCTGCCCGGCCCGGAGTAGAGAACATCCGAGGACGAAGCCACCTGATAGGAGAACCCGTTCACGGGCCCGAAGTTCAGCGAGGCGCCCTGGAAGGAGCCGTAGGTGAAACTGCTGAAATCCTCGAGATAATAGCCGGGTCCCATCGCGCCGACGAAACCGGCCTGGTCGGTGTAGATCGTGGCGCCGGCCGAAGCGGCGTTGGCGGCGGCAAGAACCAGCAGCGTGGCGACAGCAGAAGCGGTGACTCGTTTCATGATACCCCCATCCAAAGCAAACTCGAAAGATGCCGGCAAGAACGAAATCCTTGCCATCCCCAATTGAGCCCTTCATGATACCATTCTGGAGTCGTGATGTCAAGAGAAAAGCCGTGAATCCTCTATCCGTGAGAGCGACGGCCTCCGGGACGTTCTCACGGCGATGTTATGGGGCCATCCGGGCCAGGCAGCGGATTTCGATTTCTTTGATCCGCTCGGCTGTCAGTGACTGATACCACTCCAGGGCTC
>JBDKUU010000812.1:0-2013 GCA_039679525.1 Phycisphaerales bacterium
GGGCTCGTGGAGGAACTGATCTCCGCGATGGGCAGTGAACGGGCAGCGGCTGAGATACGCGAGGCCAAGGCGGCGGGCATGGACTGGATGGGCTTGCGTTCGTACCTATGGAAAAAGCGGGACCTGCAGGCCAAGAGAGCAGCCAAGGCCGCCGACCTACCCACGATGTCGGCAGAGTCCAAGCGACTGCTGGGAATCGAGGACCTATGACGACCGACGAACAAACCGCCGCGATTCAGCTACTTGCCGGGCTGTGGCCGGACTGGAAGGCGACCGCCGCGCAGAAGGACCTTTGGCGCGAGACGTTCCAGCGGTTCACGCTCAACGCCGTGGCCACGATCCTGAAGCGTCACCGCAAGGAGCAGCGAGAGGGACGGGACTTCTCGCCGAACCTGAAGACGGTCTCGATGATGCTGGACTCATTCCGCGAGTACCGCGCGCCCGACGCGATCAGCGAGAAGTGGCAACAGCTCTACCACGGCTCGACCCGTCTTCAACAGGCGTTGCTCGACGACGTGATGTGCCGCAGGTCCTTGGGCGCAAACCGATTCGAGTCGGCCAGAGACCGCTACGCCTGCGAGACTAGACTCGACGCCGCACAGCGGGACATCGCGGCCAACCCGCAGGGCGACACCATGAACGAGGCAGAGCAGCGAGTGGCGTTGGTGTTGGACGAAATGGACACGTTTGCGAGGCAGAGCAGATGACACACGCCATCGACTCTCTAACCGGCGCCGTGCTCGCCTACGCCCTGTACCGCCTGGGCCATTGGCTCTGGCGGAAGTGGGATCAGCGTGTTGCCGACCGACTGGAACGGGAGTACCGCGATGACTGCTGAGGGCCAGCTCAACCTGTTTAACCAGCCCCTGCCGGTCCGCCTGACAGACCCGGAGACGAGCCATATCGCGGCGACGCAGCACCGGAGGAAGGCGAGCGAGAACTGCAACCGCATCCTGAACGTGGTGCTCGCTCACCCCGGCCTGACCGCCGCCGAGATATCCGTCCGTTGCGGCATTGAGTACCACGAGGTCAGCCGGCGGTTGAGCGACTTGGAGAAGAAGAAACACCAGGCCGAACCCGGGGAGAAGAGGCGAGACAGTATCACGGGGAACCCGATGCGGACGTGGTTCGGAGTGGGGAGGAAGCCAGAGCGATGAAGCGTGACGACCTTCCGTATCTGACAACTGAGAACCTTGCCAAGCTGCGCAAGCGGAGCAAATACAAGGTCTCGGCCCGTGAGGCCCGGACGCTGGATGGCACCACGTATGACAGCAAGACGGAGATGCGGCGGGCTCGTCAACTGATGCTGGCGAAACAATGCGGCGTGATTGTGGACTGGTCGGCGCAGCCAGAATTTCATCTTGGCTGTGCCGAGAACGTGTACCGGGCAGACTTCCTGGTGACCGACAGAGACGGCAAACACGTCGAGGACGTGAAGGGATGCCGCACCGCGAAGTTCAATCACGACGTGAAACTCTGGAAGAAGTACGGAGAGCTTCCCCTGCACATCCTTACGGAAAATGGGTCGGGGTGGACGAGGGAGATAATCAAGGGCAAGGCATAGGCCGCACTGCGGCGGAGGTCGAGAATGGACGAGCAGCAGATGACACCCAAGCAGCTGCAAGAGCCCGGCGAGTTCGGGGAGCCGTGGCGACAACAGTGGAACGAACAGAGAAAGTGCTATGAGTTCGTGGATCGAGACGGGACGGTTGTGCCCCAATCAGCCAAAGTACTGATGCGAGTAGAGCAGGCGATCAACTCCTGCTCCGGCCTGACCCCCTCCGCGATACCGGGGCTGGTGGAGGCGTCCACTCGTTTAGCGACATGGCTAACCATATATCCGTGCGAGTGTGAACACGATCATGGCTCGGACACGATCAAGGAGGGCACCTGTGCTCTGTGCGTCGAGTCAGCGCCATTTCTGGACGCCCTCGCAGCCGTGAAGGGGAGAAAGTGATGCGAGCGTTTCATGTCATCAGAACTAACTGCGACTGTAGGGCTAACAGCGTGGTG
>JBDKUU010000813.1:0-5609 GCA_039679525.1 Phycisphaerales bacterium
CCATGGACCTGCACAGGCCCTCACGGATGCTTCCCCGAATCTCGTCCATGCGTGTCCGTGACCGTCTGTGTCGGTCAGTGTTTCTTGCCTTCTCTTCGAAAGATCTCCTCATAGACCTTCTCGTACCGTTCCGCCATGCGGGCGATCGAGAAGTTCTCCTGCACGTGCCGGCGGCATTGCCGACGGTCGATCTTCCCTACGGCCGCGACCGCCGCGACGGCTTCATCAATCGTGCGGACGAGAAAACCCGTCTGGCGGTCCTTGATCACCTCGCGGCACGAGCCCAGATCCATCGCGATCACCGGCACGCCCGCCGCCATGGATTCGGCCATGACCAGGCCGAACCGCTCGGGGATCGTGTTCAGGTGGAGCGTGGCGTAGGCCTTGGCGAAGAGTGCGTCGCGCTGGGCCGGGTCGGCGGGGCCGACGTATTGGATCGTCGAATCGTTCAGGTGCGGCTTGACGAGGCTATCGAAGTACCTGGCGTCCTGAATGATCCCGGCGATCAAGAGCTCACGGCCGCTGCGTTGGGCGACCTCGATCGCCAGGTGGGTCCCTTTGTCCGGATGGATCCGGCCGAGGAAAATGAGCTTGTCGCCCGGCCGTTCGCGGAATGTGAGATTCGAGAGGTCGATGCCGTTGTAGACGGTCGCCACGTAGGGCAGCTCGGGATCGCGGTCTGAGTCGCTGATCGAGACGAAGTAGGTGTCCTTGTAGCGGCGATAGACGCGAAGGATGTCCGGCTCGGAGAACCCGTGGATCGTCGTGAGCATCGGAGTCCGGATGAATGGCGTGTACGTCAGCGGGAGATAGTCGAAGTTGTTGTGGATCAGGTCGAACTCCCCGGCTCGTTCGAGGGCCTGGGAGATGTGCAGGCACGAAGAGACCAGCGGGACCTGGGATTTGTCCTCTTCGTAGCCCCGATCGATGAAGCTGACGAGTCGGGCGCTCGTGATCGAGTCCTTCGTCGCAAAGAGCGTGACGTTCCGCCAGCCGCGGGCAAAGAGCCCTTCGGCGATATTGCTCGCGACAGTCTCCCATGCGCCATAGGCCCGAGGCGGCGTCCGCCAAGCCACCGGCGCAAGAATCGCAATCCGCTTCTCGCGAAAACTCATGAGCACCCCCCGTGCTGTGTGATCTATTGGTCCTATGGGTCCCATCAGTCCTATTCAATAGGACTCATAGGACCCATAGGACTCATGGGACTCATGGGACTTAAGAGCGATCCGCAGTCCCTTTGACTTCCTTCTTGATTCGCTGGATGTGTCCTCGGCCGAGGGCTTTCACTTCGCAGCCCAGTTCGAAGTACCGGCGGATCTTCTCGTCCGGCAGGATCCCGAAGCAGTCGATTACCGCCAGCGGCGCGCCGGCCCAGCGGACCACTTCGTCCGGATCGAGCTTCAAATACGGCTCGTGCGGCACCGCCAGGATGACCGCTTCGGCCCCTTGGATGGCCTTGGCGAGGTCCTTCTGGACGGTGGTGTTGGGCAGGTGGTCCTGGTTGCGGAAGAACCTTGACCAGGAGCTGCCCGGCGACGGGTACACGTCCTGCTGCTCCAGCTCGTACCAGTGATCGACGTAGGGGTCGTGGACGCGCATCTCGGCGCCCATCTCGGTGAGCTTGCGGACGACCATCTCGCTGCCGCTGTAGCGGGTGTCGCCGACGTCCTGGCGGTAGCTGGCCCCGCAGATCAGGACCTCGGCCCCGGCGATGTAGCGGCCCATGTTGCGAAGGGCGTCGCGGGTGAGCTCGGCCACGTGCAGGCCGCGGGTGTCGTTGATGTCGATCGCGGTCGGCGTGATCTTGAAGACATCGTCGCCGTCCTCGAAGCCGAGAATGTGCTTGTAGGCCCAGTACCCGAGGCCGCCGTCTTTGGGCAGGCAGTAGCCGCCGACGCCGGGACCGGGGAAAATCATGTTGCTGTGCGTGGGCCGCATCTTGATGGCCTTGATGACCTTGATCAGATCGACGCCATTGCGCTCGGCGAAGATGCTCCACTCGTGCAGGAAGGCCAGCGTCGTGGCGCGGTAGGAGTTCTCGACGATCTTGGTGGTCTCGGACTCGATGGGCCGGTCCATGACAGTCAGCGGGAACTTCTCCGTGTTGAGGACCTCGGTGAGGAACTTGACGACGCGCTGCCGGGCCTCGGGCGTGCAGCCGGAGCAGACCCGCCAGAAGTCGCGGATGCTCGATACGTACTCCCGGCCGGGCATGACACGCTCGAAGCTGTGGCTCAGCAGGGGAGTGGCCTTGATGCCTCGCGTGGCGAAGGCCGTCTTCAGGATCGGCCCGGCGACGAACTCCGTCGTGCCCGGGGCGACCGTCGTTTCGATCAGCACCAGGCATTGGGGATCGATCCGCTCGCCGATCGTCCGCATGGTGGCCTCCTGGGCGCTCATCTCGGCCTCGCCGGTCTTCATGTTGCCCAACTCCTGCTTGCTGTAGTCGCACTGGACGTCTACGACGACGCAGTCGGCCAGCTTCAGGCAGTCGCTGTTGTAGGTCGCGACGAGGGTCTTCTTGTCCTTGACGCAGCGGGCGATCATCGGATCGACGTGCGGGTCCTCGGCCTTGACCGGGGACTCGCCGCGATTGAGCATGGGAATCTTCCAGTAGCTGCGGCTGCTGGGCCGCTGACAGCCGATGACGAACTTGCTGGGCTTGCCGGTCTTTTTGTCCACGGTGTCGGCGACGATCGCGGCCATGACGGCCCCGACGAAACCGACGCCCATTACGACCACGATCTCCTTGCCCTCGCCGCGGGCGGTTTTGGCCAGAGCTTCGATACGCTGGAACTCCGTCTCGTAATCCTGCGGCTTGGGCAGTGGGAACTTCTCGCCCGTCGGACTGAATGAATATTCGCTCATGCTTTCAACCTCTCAAATCATCCTGGTTCTGATCCACCTCCTCGGATAGGGCACTAACCTCCCGCACCGAACCGATCAGTCTGCTCAGTGTAACGGCGGGCCCGCCTCTGGCAAGGAGATTCTTGACCCTGGCGATATGCGACGCGCCGGCCTCGATGACTCGGACTACAGATTTTGGCATCGGGATCCAAATCTCGGTATAATGAGTTGCGGCATATGCAGACCCGGGCTGCCCTGTGAACGGCTTCCGGGCGGAGGAATCCGATGCAAAAAGGAATGTGGCTGATCTTGCCGATGGTGCTGACGTCGTGCGCCGACCTGGGACGGTCTGCGGCCGTCTTCGAGTATCCGACGGCCATCCTGGATTCACACGACGCCGACATGAGCTGCTGGATCGGAATGGACGTTTCAGGGTTCTACCCTGTGACGGTGGTTCCCCGTCGATGGCTGGTCGGCGCGCCGCCGTCGGACCAGTCGGCCATGACGCTGCCGGCGGATCACTGGATGGATTTCGGCTTCTCGGGCGAGCTGGTCGACGGCGAGGGCGACGACATCGTCCTCGTCGAGACGGGCAAGGCCGGCGAGGAGGCCCTGGTCTTCGTGACGGATGGGGCGGATCGGGAGTACCTTGTGACCCTCGCGTCGGTCGAGCCGGCTATGACGCAGGAACTCAGCCGGCTCGGGGCCGATCTCAAAGGCGTCACGCTGCCGTTTGTGCCCCGGGCGGTTCGCGTCGTGGGATTGGATCTCGGCGGCCTGTCCGCCGGTTTCGATCTGTGCAGCGTGCAGGCCCGGGTCTCGCGTGACGCGGGGTCTTTCCCTCCCGGCGATTCCCTCGTGATCGACGACTTCGAGGACTACGCCGACGCGGCCGAGGCTCAGGACTTCTGGCGATGCGAAGGCAACGCCGACTTGGCCCTGGAGCAGGAGACCTACGACACATGCCAGCAATCGCTGGTGCTTCATTATTCGTATGACGCCGTCAGCCACTCGGCTCTGGCCCGCGACTTCGGCCAGACCCAGGATTGGACACGCGACGGAGCTCGAGGACTTGAGGTGATCGTCCGTGGAGATCTGCCCGATCCCGACAAAGCGGAACTGTACGTTGTCGCGACCGACGGAGTCGCCGCGGAGATCGCGTCGCGGCCGGTCGTTGCGGACGTGACGGACAGATCGCCCTGGAAGATTTGCCGCGTGGACTTGGCCGATTTCGACGAGATCGATCTGACGCGGATTCGAGCCTTCAGCCTCGGCGTTCGTTCTCTGATGTCGCTCGCCCCGGGCGTCTCCGACGCCGGGAGTCTGAACATCGCCGAGATCAGGCTCAGCGCGACCGCATGGCCCGAAGAGGCTCGGCCGCGGGCGGATCTCACCGACAACAACAGGGTGGATTACCGCGACCTGGAACGGATGGCGCACGATTGGCTCCGCAGGCCGACGCGGACGCTCGGCACTGCGATGCCGAGACCGCCCGTGCTCTGGTACGAATTCGAGGGCACCGCCCTCGACCGCATGGGCCGGGCCGATGGCGAGATCGTGGGCCGCTGCAATTTCGATCAAGGCGTATTCGGACGGGCCATCCAGTTCATCAGCCGAGACGACGGCGTCGTGATCTCCCAAGCCGGAAGCGTCTTCGCTGGAATTCACGACGCGATCACGATCGCGTTCTGGCAGAAGGGCGACGATTCCGGCCATCTCAACGACACGCTGATGTGCTCGAACTACGTCTACGGCCGGTCGAACCCGGCTCTCGCGATCCACCTGGGTTGCTGGCAGAATCCCGGCCAGTATCGCTGGGATTGCGGCTTCCCCTGGTCGTTCGACAACCGCCTGGCGGGGCGGCACAGGGACAAGTCCGAGTGGACCGGGCGGTGGAATCACTGGGCCTTCACCAAGGACATCCGCACCGGCCCGAACGGCGAGAAGGGCCGCATGGAGATCTACCTCAACGGCGAACTCTACGACCGCCTCACCGGCACGGACACCCCGATCACCGGCATCACGTCGCTGCGGATCGGCTCCGGCTGGTATGGTCATTATGACGGCTTGATCGACGACGTCCAGATCTACGATTACGCACTCTCGGCGGCCGAGGTCGCTTTCGTCGCCACCGATGGCGCGGGCGTCTTCGAATCCCCGGCCTCCCCAGCCGATCTGAACGCCGACGCGAGAGTCGATCTCCGTGACTTCGCGGCGTTGGCGGTCGATTGGTTGAGCGGCCAGACGCGGCCGTGAAGCGGGCGGCTGCGTTGATCTGTGCCCAGCGGAGCAGGAGGGATTCGAACCCCCGTAACCTTTCGGTTAAACGGTTTTCAAGACCGTCGCCCGGTGAACCGCAAACCATTGAGGGTAAAGAGGTTACGGATTCCGCCGAAACCGACTTGTCGGGAATCTTGTCGGATTCTGCGCAGCCAGACCTTCGACTTGTCGTCGCCTGCTGGCACGACCTCCCCGACAGGCTGAAGCAGCAGATCATGGGCATGGTCGAGCCCTACAGCAGGCCGATCGACCCGGCCGGGCGCCGGGCTGCCGTCCATGAGAGCTTGAAGCGGGCCCACAGCAAGAAACCCGATTGCGACGATGCCGGGGACAGTAGTAGGATGTGACGTGTCGTCTGGACGCAGGCGACACGATGAGCAGTCAGCCCGAGGCAGCCGGTGGGCTCCCACCCATTCGCCACCGGCTCCCGGGCGATTCGAAAGGGGTGGATCATGACATTTGACGAGTTGAACGCGCGAGAC
>JBDKUU010000814.1:0-8017 GCA_039679525.1 Phycisphaerales bacterium
GAAGCGAAACCATTGATTCGGAGGGATCACCATGGCGAGTGCCGCACAAGTCCAGGCCAATCGGTCGAATTCACAGAAGTCCACGGGGCCTCGTACGGCCGAAGGCAAAGAGAGAGCCTCGCAGAACGCCGTCAAACATGGGCTCCTGGCGAGGGAGGCGGTCATTGTCGGCGAAGACCCGGCGGAATTCGAGATGTCTCGCGAGGGAATGCTTCAGACGCTGGCCGCCGTCGGGCCGGTGGAAGCGATGCTGGCTGAGCGGATCGTCGGGCTCTCCTGGCGGCTCAAGCGAGCGGAACGGCTCCAGAATGCGGCCTTCGCGGCCCTGGAGGAGGGAGAACGGACGGAGTTGCTGGAGGCCCGGCTCGAAGAGTGGAAGCAGCACAAAGGCAGCGAACGGGATCGGGACGTCTACGGCGCACTCGATGAAAACGCCGCGTTGGCCAAGGCGGTCGTGGAGGACTTCGCCGACGCGCGGGTGCTGGATCGGCTGCTGATGTACGAACGGCGGATCGAGAGCAGCCTCTACCGTGCGATGGCGGAATTACGGAAAGAGCGGGAGGCACGCATGGCGGCCGAGTCGAAGGAAGCCGCGCCTTCGCAGGACGACGTCCCGGCCGGTCAAGAGCCCGCAGCACCGCCCAAATTGGCTTCGTTTGGCGCAACGGCAAAGCCGGAGGAAGTGGCAAGTGTGAAGTGTCAAGTTTCAAGCGATCGCTCTGACTTCACACTCCAAACTTCACACTTCGAACTTCCCGGTTCACACTTCAAACTCCTTAAAGAGAAGATAACGCCTCACGGCGTCACTACGAACCAAGAAGGGCCAGCGACGCAGTCTCCGGCCGAGACGCTTCACGATTCATCCGGCGAAACGAAGCCAATCGTGGAAGAAGGACCGACCTGCCTGATGTGCGACGACCGGCCGTGATATCCTCTCATGTTTTGCGCAAGACTTTGTCGATACATGACTTATATAGATCCTGATCGATTCGCGCACGCGTGGGACCTGTCGTCCTGAGGCGTAGCCGAAAAGCCCGTCCGGAGTCTTCGAAGGAATCCGGGGCCCCGGACGAGGGAGTCCTCTCGGTTGAGGGCTTGGACTCCTTCTCTCCGTTCAAGACAGAACGTCTGGCGGGGATCGTGGAACCGCAGGCCTGCTTGTTCTGTATACCTGGGGATCTGTTCCGCGTGGATGACGTTTTGGTTGCAGGCGCCGGGAGGTGCACCTAATGGACGCGTTGTTTCTCTCACGACTTCAGTTCGCCATTACCCCATTCATTCATTTCCTGTTCGTCCCGGTCACGATCGGCCTGGCGCTGATGATCGCCGTCATGGAGACCGTTTACGCGCGTGCGGGCGACGCGACATATCAGAGGATGGCGAAATTCTGGGGCAAGCTCTTTCTGATCAACTTCGCGGCCGGCATCGTCACCGGCATCGTGCTGGAGTTTCAGTTCGGAACCAACTGGGCCCGCTACTCCGAGTACGTGGGGGACGTCTTCGGCTCCCTGCTGGCCATCGAGGCCACGGGCTTCTTCTTCCTCGAATCCACCATGATCGGCGTCTGGGTCTTCGGCTGGAAGCGGCTTTCGCCCCGGGCGCATGCGATCGTGATGTGGCTGGTCGCCGTCGCCTCCTGCGGCTCGGCCTTCTGGATTCTCACCGCCAACGCCTGGATGCAGCATCCGGTCGGCTATGAGATCCGCAACGGCCGGGCCGAGCTGGTGGACCTCTGGGCGGTCGTCCTGAACCCCACGGCGGTCTACTCCATCCTGCACACCGTCAGCGCGGCCATCGCGCTGAGCGCGTTCTTCGTCCTGGGAATCAGCGCGTACCATCTGCGGGCCGGGAGGGAGACCGCCCTATTCCAGAAATCGTTTCGGATCGCCCTCGTGACGGGCACGGTCTTCACGTTCGCCGTGGTGGGCGTGGGCGATCTGCTGGGCGGCAACGTGGCCGAGTACCAGCCGGCCAAGCTCGCGGCGATGGAGTCCCACTGGCAAACGGCCTCTCCCGCGTCCATGACGCTCCTCGCCTGGCCCGACCAGAAAGCAGAAAAGAACCTGTTTGAGTTCGGCAGGATTCCCGGCATGCTCAGCATGCTGGCGTTCAAGTCGCTCGACCATGAGGTGATCGGCCTTGCGGACATCCCCAAGGATGAGCGGCCGCCGGTGGCGATCACCATGATCCACTTCCGCCTCATGGTGGGCGTCGGGGTGGCCATGCTCGGACTGCTGGCTTTGACGTGGCTGCGAATCCGTAAGCTGCAGAAGACTCCGCTGCTGCTGACCGGCCTGATCTGGTTCATCCCGCTGCCCTTCATCGCGTGCAACGCGGGCTGGATCACCGCCGAGGTCGGCCGCCAGCCGTGGATCGTCTACAAGATCATGCGAACCTCCGACGGCCTGACCAACGGTCTGCAAACCTACCAGGTCGGCTTCTCGCTGGTGTCGCTGACCCTACTGATGACGATGGTGACTGTGATCGCGGCCGTCCTGATCGTGCGGCACGCCAGGCAGGGTCCGCATCCTTCGGAGAGTGCGTGACTGGACTCCCGCAAGATAGCTCATCTGGCTCTCGCGTACTTCGGTGGCCCTTGGGGACGCCGTCCCCAAACCCCTGGGATTTACCGCGTTGTGCCAGAAACATGAAGAAGGGGAAGGCGACGTCACACAGAGGCAACGTCGCCCATGTCCCTGGGCCGTGGCGGCGCTCGGGTTGCTTCCCAGCAGAGCCCTATCCTCCGCCGCGGCGGATGGAATATACCCGAGACCGGGGTCCGCGGCAACAGACTCGCCACAGCAGGCGCCAGGCGGAAAGAGAGATGGGCAGGTGGCGTCGGTCGTCACAGAACGCGGATCGGTTCTCCTGCTCATGTCTCTGGCCCAAGGCGGAAAATCCCAGGGGGGCGGGGGCGGAGCCCCCGGGGGCCGGTCGTTGCGTCATGTCCAGGTATGCAAAGGCCGGATGAGCGTGGGAGATCCGTGATCGTCAGTTGCAGTTTGGAAAGGAGCCGAGTATGACGCTGGAAACGGTGTGGTTTTTCCTCTGGGCGCTGCTCTGGGCCATGTACTTCATGACCGACGGCTTCGATCTGGGCATCGGGGCCCTGATGCCCTGGCTGGCCAAGGGCGAAACGGAGAAACGCATCCTGTACAACGCGACCGGCCCCCTCTGGGACGGCAACGAGGTCTGGCTGATCACCGCCGGCGGCGCGACCTTCGCGGCCTTTCCGAGAACCTATGCCACCATGTTCAGCACGTTCCACGAGGCGTTGACATTGCTCGTCCTGGCCCTGATCGTCCGCGGCCTATCCTTCGAGTACCGCAGCAAGGTCGCCACCGCCGGCGGAAGAAAGCTGTGCGACCTGTGCCAATCGGGCGGCAGCATTGTGGTGGCGGTCCTGCTCGGCGTCGCCTTCGGCAATCTCTTCCGCGGACTGCCCCTCGTGGGCGGCGTTCGCCAGGGAACGATCCTGACGTTGCTGAACCCGTATGCGCTGGCGGGCGGAGTCTTCTTTCTGGCGATCTTTCTTCTCCACGGCTCGCTCTGGCTGGCCCTGCGAACGACGGATCGCATGCACGACAAGGCAACCGGCGCAGCGAAGGTCCTGTGGCCCATCGTGCTGATCCTGGCGATCGGCTTCCTGATCTACACGGCCGTCGAAACCTCCCTTTGGAACAACTATCTCAAGAACCCTGTTCTCCTGATCGTGCCGGCCCTGGCGGTCGCAGGCCTGCTCGCGGTACGGATCGCGCTGGCTAAGGGCCGTGTCGGATTCGCGTGGATCGCCTCGGCGGTGATGATCGTGGCCACGACCTTCTTCGGCGTCATCGGCATGTACCCGAACATGCTGGCGTCCACCATCGACCCGGCGGCCAACAGCGTCACGCTCTTCAACGCGGCCTCCAGCCCCCTGACGCTCAAGGTCATGCTCGGCGTGGTCGTTCTCTTCATCCCGCTGGTTCTGATCTACCAGGCCTGGGCCTACCGCCTCTTCAGCGGCAAGCTCGACGTCTCGGAATTGATCTACTGACCTCAGTATCGCACGCGGAGCGCCTCTTGCTTGGAGTTTCCGACCCAGGCGCTTTGACCGCCGTCCCCTACGCCGCCGGTGTACCAGCGGGCGGGGACGTCCTCGCCTCGGGTCTGTTCGATGGCGGATACGTGTCCATCCAGCCATAGCGTATTGCAGGATCCGGTCCCCTCGGGGTCCCAGGGGGACTGAGCTTCGATCGCACTGGAGGTGCGGCCATGGCGGAAGATCTCCAGCAGCGCATCAGGGAACTTGCTGTGGTGGCGCCACTGAATCAGGTTGCAGGTCATTCCGGGCATGATGTGCAGCATGTCGCCGCCTTCGTTGTTGTCGAGCTTCTGTTCGAAGTGGTCCTGGAGCACGATCATCTCGCCCGGGCGTTTGATCTTCGAAACCTTGCGGTTGGACGCGAAGCCGTTCAGGCCGAAATGTGCCCAGCGATAGAGTTCGACGCTCGTCAGGGCATTCCACGTCTGGAGTTGATAGCGCGAACTGGGGCAGTGAAAGAGGTCCATGTTCCTGGCGTAAGGGAAATAGGCGATGCCCCAGTAGGCGTCGATGTTGTCTTTGTCGGCCATGGTTTTGGGAGCATCGGGCCGGCGAGGGTCGCAGATGTACCAGAATCCCCGGTTGGGGCCCCAATGAGACCAGTAGTCGTTGTCTTGCACGTAGGCTTCAAAAGCCAGGCCGAAGCCTTTCTGATGGGCGGCGCAGACGATGCGCTGGGCCGCTTTCTTCGCTTTGCCCATCGCGGGCATCAGGATGCCAAGCAGCACGGCGATCACGGCAATGACGACCAGCAACTCAATCAAGGTGAATGCTCTCCTGGCGTCTGTTTTCACAACCATCCTTCATGTCCTTTCCGTGTCGTTTCATTGTGTCACCCGCATCGCTCGTTCAGAGCGGCCGGCGACGCAGCTTTGTCTTGCCGTGCGACAACCGCACGTCGTGCGAGGGAAACGCGACTATACGCCACGAGTATTTGGCTCCTATTCCATCTTCATTAGATTTTGATTTCGTTTTTTTAACGCACGATTAAGCCGGATTTATTCTCCTCATCATCAATTCCTAACCGGCGTGTGGTTCTATCGACAGCCGTTGGACGACTGTGAAAGATCGGAACCGGGTCCGGCGTCGCCGATGTCGCGGTGGCATGCGGTATTGCCAGGATCCACACTGAATGGAGGAAACTATGTTGAGGGTTGGATTCAAAAATGTGTGTCTTCGCGCCGCCTTGACCGGAGGGCTGTGCCTGGCCGGTGCGGGAATTGCGGCCGCCGAGGTCGTGACCGTCAGCTTCCAGAACGGAGCCAAGGGTTACGACGGCGCGTTCGATCGCCGGATCGGCGAAAGGGATGGCGATCAAACCGACGGGATCACCGTCGCGAGCTATTTCCTGGACGGTTTCCTGCCGGATCGAACGTCGCCCGACACGCAGGGACTGGTGCGGTTCGACAACATTTTCGGAGACGATCCCAATCAGATCCCGGCCGGCGCGACCATTCTCAACGCCGAGCTGGTCGTGACCACCGCCCTCTCGGGCAACGCTCAAACGGCAGGGCCTTACGGCGTGGCGGGGTTGCTCAAGCCGTTCGACTCAACGACCTCGTACTTCGCGGACTTCAACTCGACGACCGACATGGTGAGCCGGGGCCCCTGGTGGCAAGACGGCTCGGCGACTCGGCCCGTGGGCGGCTATGGCGCCCAGGCTCAGGGCGCCACCGACGCGGCCAACGTGACATCGGTCGTGCAATCCTGGGCCGACGGCTCGCCAAACTGTGGGTTTGCCATCCAGGCGGGCGCGGGCAACACGGTCAACGAGCAGGCGAATACCGCTGACGGATGGGCGATTTGCACCACGGGTTCTCCCGTCGCCAATACGCGTCCCATGTTGAAAGTCTCCTACACGACCGTTCGTGTCGCGAAGAGTGTATTTCAGAACGGCGCAGGCGGCTACGCCGGCACGACCATGGCCATCGTTCGCAGCGGAAAGAACGCCCTCCTTGAGGACACAGCCGACCTCCTCAACCCCGAGAGAACCGAGGACGCGTCGACGCTCGATCAGACATTCCTCGACGGCGTCCAGTTCTCCGACATCGCGGGCAACACCAGTTCCCCAGACGATCTGGCCCTCGTGAAGTTCGCCAACGTGTTCGGCACGGACCCGAATCAGGCTCCGACGGACGTGCCGGTGGCCAAGGCCTGGGTCGTGATCACCACGGGAGACCTCAGCAAGGATTCTCGCAGTCCCGGTCCTTATTCCGCCCATGCGATGCTCCGGCCGTGGGACACCGGTTCGCTGCACTCCTCCTTCGGGGCAGTCAACGGGTTGCAGGCGGATGACGGGGACATCACCCCGGCTCTGGCCGTCGCGAAAGGCATCATCCGCGGGTCGGAAGTCTGGTTCGACGTGACCGGCTACCTTGAAGGCGTCCGCACCGGGGCGGCCGACTACGGCATCGCCATCCAGGCCGCCGGCACCGCCGACGGCTGGCAGCTCCACACTAATGGCTCCGCCACGCCGGACGCCCGTCCCCGGCTGGTGGTCTACTCGGCGAACCTCGCCGTCGATCCGGCGCCGGCCAACTGACTGACGAGCATGCCGGGCGAGCTTGCACCTCGGCCCGGATGCTGCGTCCCGCAACTGCAACAGGGTGGTCCTGCATCGGCAGGCCACCCTTTCGTCGTATGCACGCCGGGGCGCGCCCAGGGCTGTCGGCCTGAAAAGAGGCGCTGTCCGCGGTCAACGGGAAGGCGAGGTCAGAACGGCCGTTGTGAGGCGCCCGCGTTTTCGGCGCAATATAAAAGGCCTCGCGCCTGTGCAACGCGAGGCCTTTTGGTTGGAGGCCCTGTGGATGGCTTGGTCACCGCCGGAGGCTCGATGCCTTCGGCAGCCGTCTCAATAGGAGAGGCGTAATTTTGGAATGTAAGCCGGATCCAAGGGTAGGGTTTGCCAATCGACCGGCCGCGGCTACCCCGCGGCCACAAGAGAACACGCCGGGACCTTCGCGTACATCAGCGACCTGGATGTCAGTCATGAATGCCGCCAAGGTTATCCCCTTTCCATCGCCCGCGGCGCTCCGTACCTCGCCGCCGGGCATTCGTCCATCTGTAGGCTGAGCCACGATTCCTTGCCAGGGCTCCCAACCGCGACCTGTCACATGTGAGAGCCATGTCATTCAGCCGGACGTCAGATTACGGCACCCGGTCACTTTCCACCAGTTGGGGAATTACTGAATTTGATAGAATGCGACAGGTTTTGGAGTCCGTGTCCGAAAGCAGCGGCCGTCGGGCCGTCACGCGGCTGTGATCCGCGACCCGAGGGCGGACGGCTCCCATCCTTTCCGGCTCGCGCGAATGCCTGCGAGGGTCTCGTGATCCGTTCGGCGGAAGGTCGGGGACAGACTCGCTTCGATCCGCTGCGGCCACTCGCCCGCATGGTCCAAGACGCGATAAATCACGTCCCGGCAAAGAGTTACCCCGGGTCGTTCCGAGGCGGCGACGGACAGGCGCAAAGGGGGCAGGCGAGCGAATTCGGAAGATGTCGCGACATGCGAACGACGGTCGCTGCGCGGGCCGGCCTTCGCTCCACAGACGATCCATGGCCAAGGACGGGCGCGAAATGGAGAGGCGGGCGGGCGGTGATCTGCGCGAGGCGGGGCGGGTTCCCAGCAAGCCGGATAGGGAATTCCCCTACAGAGGCGTCCTGCGGCGCCGATCGCCGCAGGACGGAAGACAGAGGACGCAGGCGCACGGAGTTCTCCGTCCTCTGTCTTTCGTTCCGACCGGTCAGGCCTGTTCCGCCTGGGGTTCTTGCGATTCCTGCGGCTTCTCTTCCTTGGCCGGCTCCTCTACCTGCTCGGGGACCACGGTGACGCGCACGGTGGCCGTCAGGTCGTCCGCGAACCGCAGAGTCACCTCGTGCGTGCCCAGGTTCTTGATGTGCTCGGGCAGCTTGATGATCTCGTCGGCCACCTCGAA
>JBDKUU010000815.1:0-2968 GCA_039679525.1 Phycisphaerales bacterium
AAGCCGGCAGCTCGGCTGGCTCTTCGCAGGCACCGACCCCATCGCTTGCGAGCTGACCTGCTGCAACTTGATCGGCCTGTCGACCGACAAGCTCCCCATCGTCTTCACCATCACGAATCGGGACGCGCGACCCTACGCCTACGACACACGCGACCACGACCGCAGCGGACGACTGTACGAGTACGAGTTGAGGGCCAGGCGCCACGATGGCAAGCCTGTGCCCGATCCTCGGGAGGAGGGGCTGTCCACCATTGGCGGTGGGCTCGGCGGCGGAATAGGCCACATCTCCACAGGAGGGGCGTTCCAGAAGACCATCGTGTTGAATCTGTGGGCTCGCATAATCGAGCCGGGGTTACATTCGATAACTGGGATCTATCATGACGGCTTCCGAGGGACGACAATCCGCGTGAGGTCTTCCCCCATCGAGATCAGAGTGATGCCACGCAGCTATCAACAGATGGGAGAGTACATTGCGGAACTGACCAGACAATTGAAGGCGTTGCCCCATGATGAGAAATGGGAAACAGAGAAAGCCCGTCAGACCATAGTAGCACGCCTAGCATATACCTGCGACCCGCGTATCGTTCCGCTGATGCTCGACCTGATCTATGAGAAACCTGACAACAACACAGGCTTTGAGGCCTTTCGGGCCTTTTGCTGCTATCTCCCACCCAAAGCAGAAACCAGAGCGGCGGTTCTGAATGCGATCGAGACTCGCGGGCTCATCTATGAGATGGGATTCGTAATGAGACGGCTCGGAGTCAGCGAAACCGACGCTGCGGAGGTCATTCGGCCCGCGCTGGCTTCAAACGATCGAGAGACCGTCGGCGCTGCGCTTACCGTCCTGCAAGAATACCCGGCCGACGAGTACACACCCAGACTCGTCGCAATCGCCTTGGATCCGAACTCTGTTCTGCCCTATGGCTCGATCTGGGCGCTCGCGACGCACCGGACAGACGAGGGTGTTGCAGCCTTGAGAAAGCTACTGAATGATCCGAATCCGGAGATTCGTAAAACGACGGCGCGCCACATACGCACAGCGTATTTCATGCATCCCCACTATCCCGAGCAGGTGGATGCGGCTTATACAGCTACCCTTGCCTCTGTGGCTGCGGACCCGAATCATCAATACCGCTATCGGGTGCTGCCTGAGATCGTCCGGACACGAACACGGGACGGGGTCAAAGCAGTACAGATGCTTTTGGCCGATCCGAATGCCCAGGTTGCCATGGCCGAGACCGATCCGGGCGTGCGTGTGATCCGCGATCTCCTGCGCCACGCCGACCCGGATGTGCGAGAGATCGCCAGAGAGCAGGTGAAATGGGCGTGTTACGAGAGTCCGGGCCGGGCGCTGCGGCTGGATGATTTCCCGGCGGAATTCCATGAAGATCTGGAAGCGAGAAAGAAGAGGGTTTTGGAGCAATGGTTGAAGAGCGAATAAGAACGATGGAAAAGACTCGAATCCTGATCAAGCGGTGGTTGATTCGCAATACTGTGTTTTGGGGCGCGATGCTGGCCGCGCTGATGCCGGGTTGCCAGCACTCGGCCCTGATCCCGCTGGGGACCAACAACAACACCCGCACGACGAGCACGGCAACCGCCGCGGCCGCCACCGCCTGGGCTGCTCCGGTGGAGCGGCCGGGCCTGTCGAACTTCTATAAGGTCTCAGACGACCTCTATCGCGGGGCGCAGCCGACCGCCGAGGGGGTTCAGCAACTCCAGGCCCTCGGGGTCAAGACCGTCATCAACCTGCGGGACGGAGACACCGACAAGGGCCTCTCGATCCCGCCGGGGATGGCGTACGAACTCATTCGCATGACGGCCTGGCACGCGAGCGACGACGATGTTGTCCAGTTCCTTCGAGTCATGAGCGACAAGAGCCGCCTGCCGGCCTTCGTGCACTGCCTCCGCGGGGCCGACCGCACCGGGATGATGGTCGCGATCTATCGCGTCGCCGTGCAGGGCTGGGACAAGGAGCAGGCCATCGCCGAGATGACCGAGGGCGGCTTCCGTTTCAACAGCGGCTGGCAGAACCTCGTCAAGTACGTCCGCGACATGGACGTCAACGCGATCAAGCAGAAGGCAGGGATCAAAGGACTGGCGACGACGAATTGACGCCTCGCTCGTAGTGACGCCGTGAGGCGTTATTGGCAAGTTTGAAGTGTGATGTTTGAAGTTTGAAGTAAGAGCCGAATCGGCCCCGGCGTGGTCGATCCGCACGAAGATAAAGAGAAAGGGCTGCGGTCCTGATTGCAGGATCGCAGCCCTTTTTGCATACCGATTGCCGCCGGTTGCCGGCGACAACTTCAACAGCCTTCAGCGTTACGGCTTGACCACTTGGATGTCATCGACGTAGATCAGGCCCTTGCCGCCCGCGACCGCGTTGGTGCGGCTGCCGACGCCGATGTAGATCTTCTTGATCTTGGCGGCGTTGACGCCCGTGAAGCTCGTCAGCGGGATCTTCCACTCGATCCACTGCGGGGCGTACGCCAGCGTCGCGTCCGGGTAGGAAACCACGGCCGACTTGCCGTTGCTGTCTTCCAGGAGGACGTAGAGCACGCCCGCCTCGCTCGTGGTCTTGCCGCGAACGAACATCGACAGCACGCCCGCCCCACCGGCGGTCCAGTTCTGCGGAGAACTGTAGGTCCGACGGGCCTCGGAGTAGTACGGCGCGTTCGTGTTGTCGAAGGCCAACGGCATCGACTGGCCGGGGCTGTGAACGACGCTTCGCTCGGCGAACGGGGCATTGAGATAGCCGACGGTCGAACCGTTGTCCTTGGTCGTCACGCCGTCTTCCCAGACCTCGTAGATCCGGCTGCCTTCGTCGTCCGTGTAGGCGTCCATGTCGTCGATGGCGATGCCGTCGACGGTCGTGAAGCTCCACACGCTGCCCGTCCACGTGCTGGCGTCGTTGACTTCGTCGATGCGCCAGTAGTAGGTCGTATTCGCTTCGAGCGTGCCCGTGTCG
>JBDKUU010000816.1:0-2615 GCA_039679525.1 Phycisphaerales bacterium
CGAATTGCCGGGCGGCGCGTCGGGGCGTCGATGCGTTGGAACGTGGATGTGTCATTGGCCCCCCTCGAACGCATTGGCGAACAGGCATGACTCCCCCTCGATCTTGAGACAGTGCGGGCTGAACCAGATCCGCTCCCGATACCTGTTGTTGTTGCCAACCTTACTCTGTGATCCGTACCCGCCATGCGCCTTCCACGCCACGCACTCCCAATCGTCCGGCATCTCGTGCTCCTCCTCGTATCCACAAAGCGCGATCCGCATGTCTTTCGATTGACTCCGTTCAATCGCCCATTCTCTTACGCGAGCCGATAGATTCCGGTCGTGAAGATCGCCGTAGACCGTGTCCAATCCTGCGTCTTGGGAGTACGGAGGATCGAGGAAGATGCCGCACGGCGCAGCCCGGTTCTCTGTCGGCGTGAACCCACACACCCGCTCCCAGTCCCCGCAGCAGACGTCCACATGCCGCAGGCGGTCCGCCAGAACGGAGAACCATTGGATCAGTGCTTCGCGATGCTCTACACATGCGCCCCGGCCCGCGTCCCCGAGGTGCGGAAGCTGGCGGTTCACACCCATGCCCGCGCTCCCGAGGTGCGGAAGCGACCGCTGCGCGTTCGGCCTGCACCAGTTGTCCCCGATCCAGGAGCACAGACCCCAGATCCACCAGCCGGCGACGCGGCAGTCGTAGGCGTCGGGGTGCATCGTCAGCCGGGCGGCGAAGGGCAATACACCCTTGTCTCTGGCGTAGGCTATCGCCAGATCGTCCAGGCCATCTGTGGATTTGAGCCTCCGATGCAGCCACAGATGCCGGGCGTGCAGGTCCAGCTCGCTCACCGGATTGTCCGCGTAGACCGCCGTCTGCTCCGGGTCGTGCTGGATAGCACGCCATGCGTTCGCCACACAACCATCCAGGTCGTTCACCATCTCGGCGTGAATCCTGCCATCATCGAACGGCCAATGTGGGCGGCCCAGAAGAACCGCCATACTCCCTGCAAACGGCTCAACGTAGTTCGGCACGTCCCCCAGCCGGGGCCAGACGATCTCCAAACATCGTCTCTTGCCCCCAAACCACGGAAACGGGGCCTTGAGGCAGTCCCCTTCGATGATCGTGTTGACAGGCAATCCGTTGCTCACTCTGTGCTCTCTGTGTCTCTGTGGTGAATCTGCTTGTTGCTGCCATCGCACCGCTTATCCCGATCTCCGCAGCGGCCGGTGAAGATCATGCCCTCTGTGTCGTGCGGCATTAGCCCTTTGGCGCTCACCGGGATCGTATGGCCGCATTCGGGGCACGCGGCCCGGGGCCTGCTGCCCTGCCTCGGCCACGGCTTCTTTGGAGCGGCCTCCCGTTCGGACGCGGCCCGGATCGCCGTTGGGTCCCGGAATACGTGCTGATCGCATCGATCCGCGGCGCCGACATAGGTATTGGCCTTCGGACCAGCCTCGTTGCGGCATAGTCCCGCGTGCGACCTGTGCAGGCAGGTCTCGCAGGTCCGCTTGACTCGCGGCCGCAGATCCTCAGGAAGATCCCGTCCGAATCCAGGCGGCTTGAGTGCGTGGCGAACACAGCAGTCGTCGTCATCCATCCGCAGACCGTAGTTGCGATTGCTCGTCTGTGTGCAGAGACCATCGATATGGTAATAGCAGTTCCCGCATTCCGCTTCGACGGCGGCGTCCTCGTCCCTCGATTCCGCCAGGTCGTTCAATGGTCCGTCCGCAGGCCCCGGGCGATTTGAAATATCTACGAGCTGTTTCTCTTCGCGCGGGGCTGCAGAGACCTGGAACGGCGGCGGATCGGCTACGGCAAACGAGAATAACATGGTCAGATCCACGATAATCGAGCCGCCGAGCCACTCGGCCTGGTAGCTGGCCGACTTTTTCGGAACCAAATCCAGCAGCTTGAATCCGCCCGCCGTGCCCACGCGGGCACTGACGCCGCGGCCCTTGCTCGGCATCATGATCTTGAGCGAGCCGTCCACGGCGCAGACCGACGGGTTCAGACGCATCATCTTGCGGACAGGATTGTACTCGATTCGCAGATATGGCTTCTCACGCGGGATATCCCGCGTCAGCTCCGCGCTGATCGTTAGATTGCCCACCGGGGTGATCGTGACGAACTTGCCCCCTATCGACCGGCCGCCCTTGCCCCGGTTTGGGTAGAGTGTCCATCCGTCGTCGGGAATCGTGATCTGCCTCATACGATCAGTCCTTTCGGCTTCTGCTGGACTCGGCACCCATCGGGAAACTTCTCGATCCGGCGCGCGACCTTCCTGCCGTCGCTCGTTGGCCCTTGTTTCATCCAAACCGCCACGCCCGCGTTCTGGCACTGTTTCACCATTTCCGCCGCCGCATTCCACCAGCCGTCCGGATCGTCGCCCGCCCACCGACCGGCCCTTCCGCCCGGCAGCTTCTCGCAGCCGATCACAATCCAGTCGAGTTGCGGATCTGGACCAAATGGGTTGTGTACGGCTGAATAATCATGGACGCAGCCATCCTCGGTCGCGCCACAGTTGGGACATTCCCAATGACCGTCCACGTCGTCAGGGCCGTCATATTCCTTGGCCAATCCCCCCTCCGGCGTATCGTTGTCGCGGAATCCGAGCCAGCCGCAAGCGCTGCAC
>JBDKUU010000817.1:0-5528 GCA_039679525.1 Phycisphaerales bacterium
GGCATCCCCGCCAGGCGAATCCGGCTCATCCCCCACGGCATTCCCGACCTGCCGTTCGTCGACAGCAATTATTACAAGAGCAAGTTCAGCCTGGAGGGCAGAAAGACCATCCTGACGTTCGGCCTGATCAGCAAGGGCAAAGGCATCGAAGTCATGCTCAAGGCGATGCCCCGCATCGTCGCGGCCGACCCATCCGTCATCTACATCGTGCTGGGCATGACCCACCCCGGCGTGCTCCGCCACGAGGGCGAATCCTATCGTTTCGGCCTCCAGCAGATCGTCCGCGACCTCGATCTCCAGGACCACGTGATCTTTCACAACCGGTTCGTCAGCGACGAAGAACTGCACAATTTTCTCTGCGCCGCGGACATCTACGTAACGCCCTATCTCGGCCGCGAGCAATTGACCAGCGGGACGCTGGCCTTCGCCGTCGGCACGGGCAAAGCCGTCGTCTCGACCCCCTACTGGGCGGCCACGGAGCTGTTGGCCGACGGTCGCGGTCGGCTCGTCCCGTTCGGCGACTCCGACAGGCTGGCCCAGGACATCATCGACATCCTCAAAGACAACAGCCTGTACTACTCCCTGCGAAGACAGGCCTACGAGTACGGCCGGCTGCGAACCTGGCCGAAGATCGGGCAGACCTACTGGAGACTGTTCAGCGAAACCCGGCTGCCTCTGCGAATCGACAGCAAGGCCGCCCTGACCGCCGCCGAGACGATCTCCAACATCGAGGTCCCCGAGCCGGCGCTCGATCATCTCGTCAAACTCACGGACGACACCGGGCTTTTTCAGCACGCCCGCTTCACGATTCCCAACCGCAGCCACGGCTACTGCACCGACGACAACGCCCGCGGCGCGATCGCCATGGCCCGATTCTACACGCAGTACCCCGATCCACAGGCCTTGAAGCTGCTGGACATCTACTTATCCTTCCTCATGCACGCCCAGAACTCCGACGGCTCGATCCGCAACTTCATGGATTTCAACCGAACCTGGTGGGAGGAAGAGCCCGCTCACGACGGGTTCGGCCGCACGCTCTGGGCCTGGGGCGCGATCCTGGCCAATCCGCCGGCCGCGGCGTACGTGTCGGTCGTGAAGGACTGTTTCGACAGGTCGGTCGGGCACGCGCCAAGGCAGTCTCTCCGGGGCCTGGCCTACTGCATTTTCGGCCTGTGCGATTACCTCCGGCAGTTCCCCGGCGCCAGCGACATCAAACGGCACAACGAATCGGCCGCCAACACCCTGCTGGCCCAGTACCAACTGGCGGGCTCGGCCGATTGGGCGTGGTTCGAGAGCATGCTGACGTACGACAACGCGGTCCTGCCGCACGCCCTGTTCGCCGCCGGACTGGCTCTCGACAGCGACCGCTATCTCGAGGCGGCGACCAAGTCCGCAGATTTCCTGCTCGAAACCTCCTTCGACGGCGACCACTTCAGCTTCGTCGGCTGCCGGGGCTGGTACGAACAGGGGCGGACGCGGGCGGTCTTCGATCAACAGCCGGTCGAGGCCGCCGCCATGGTGATGATGCTCAGAGCCGCCTACGACGCCACCCGCAATCCCAGGTTCCTCACGCTCCAGCGCACCGCCTTCGACTGGTTCCTCGGGGCCAACGATCTCCACCTGCCCCTCTACGACTTCCGAACCAAAGGCTGCTCCGACGGCCTGATGCCCGAGGGCGTCAACGGCAACCAGGGGGCCGAGAGCATGGTGTGCTTTCTGCTGAGCCTGCTGTCGGTCATGGAGAGCTGCGCGATCCTCGACAGGGTCCAAATCCGCGGCTGCCCGCTGCCGGCCGCGAGTCTCCTCGACACGGTCGCCGACGACTCCACGGACGACGATTCGAACGGCGACACTGACGGCAGTTCGGCCGTCGAGGAAACGGGGGCCTCGGAAAGCCCGGTAGGCGAGCCGACGTGACCGCCAGAGAATTTACTATTTACGATTTGCTATTTACGATTTAGCATCACCCCAAGTCTGCGGACGACACTATGGTCCGGCCTGGTCCAACGTCTGCGAGAAATAGTAAATAGTAATTCGTAAATCGTAAATCTCATGCGTGTTTCCAGTTTCAACGTGAACTCCGTCCGCGTCCGGCTGCCGATCCTTCTGGCCTGGCTGCAGAAGAACCAGCCGGATGTCCTGGCGATGCAGGAGACCAAGGTCCAGGACGAGAACTTCCCCAAAGAGCAATTCGAAGCGATCGGCTATCGGTGCGTGTTTCGCGGCCAGAAGAGCTACAACGGCGTGGCGCTGACCTCCCGGCACGAGTTCGAACGCGTGGATTTCGGCCTGCCCGGCGAGCCCCGCGACGAGGCCCGAATCGTCACGGCGATGGTCCGGGGCATCACCCTGGTCAATACGTATGTCCCCCAAGGCTATCTCGCGGACACGGACAAGTTCCAGTACAAGCTCGACTGGTTCGCCCGACTCCTCGACTGGTTCCAGACCCGTTTCAAGCCCACGGACCCCGTCCTCTGGATGGGAGACCTCAACGTCGCCCCGCTGCCGATAGACGTGTACGACGCTGCAGCGGTGGAAGGCCACGTCTGCTACCATCCCGCGGTCCACAAGGCCCTGGCCCGAATCATGAGTTGGGGTTTCACGGACCTGTTCCGCAAGCACTGCTCCGAGGCGGGCCAGTACACATTCTGGGATTACCGGCTCGGGAACTATTTCGCCAGAAACCGCGGGTGGCGCATCGACCACATCATGGCCACCGCTCCCCTGGCCGAAAAATGCACCGCCTGCTACATCGACAGGGAGCCCCGCGCCGCCGACCGCCCCAGCGACCACACCCCGATCGTCGCGGAGCTCGACTGGTGATTTCGACTCAGACGATACGTCTCCTGCGAAGCCAGCCGAAGAGACCTGTGCCAATCACGCCCAGCAGAACCGCGCCGGGAGCGGGAACGACACCTCTCATACTGACTTCCATATGAACATCGGTTGTCATATCGCTGGTTTCGGCATTGGCGTACAGACGTAAACTGTAGGTGTAGGCGGCATCAACTGGATAGGCCCGGCTCCAAGCAAAGGTGTCGACCCAGTAGTTCTGGTAGAGATCCCCCTGCCAGGGACTTTCGGGCCAGGTGAAATGCTCCATGGTCGTTCCGGTTGACAGATTCACGAGCGTGAGTTCGACGTCTTCTTCGAATGGGTGCCCTTGTCGCAGACCGCTGACATCCAGAACGAGAATCCCCACACCTTCCTGAGGCTGGAACGTGCATATCGATTCGGCGCACGCCCAGGCCGTCCAACGCGTCCCGTGTGCGTCCACACAAAGAGAGCCCGCGCTGCTTGCCGCATAAACGTTGTATACATAGCCCGGCGAAAAGACCTCGACCCCAGATGCGGAATAGGAAATGGGATGAGAAGCTGCTATGTCATAACTCTCGTAATCCCCTCCCGGAAGCTCCCACGGCCTTGTGGAATCGGTTCCAGCTTCGCCCCAGATCCGATTCTGTTCCCAAAACAGGTCTATTCCAGAGGGGGTGCCCCAAGTCGTACCGGCCGCTGCCAGCACCACACACTGCACGATAAGTGATCTCTTCATCCCTGCCCTCCTTAAGCAAGATCTCACACCACCGACCCACTGCCTCCATGTCATTCTAGTCTACAGGCAGACAAACGACATTATGAGACCATGTCAGAAACTGTCCATACGTAACAATACGTATTTTGGGCCCATTTCCGCGAGTCCAGTGGCTTATGGAGTCGTCGCTGACAGGCATCTGAACGATGCGAGAGTGCTGGTCCCAAAGAAGGACCCGTCAGTGCCGTGCGTTGGAACCGACGGACGATGGGATAAGGAAACGGGCACATCGCAATTCAGCGACAGAGGTGGCAGGGACAGGCTCTCAAGCGAGTCACACAGCGCTCTCCAAGAGAGTACGCCAGCCAGGAAAAAGACGTGCTTTGAGCGAACCCCGGCTACTTGATCTTGATCGTGTCGGCCCCGCTGAAATAGCGGCTGTCCTTGAGGGCGCCGACGATTCGCAGCTCCACGTCGCCGTTGGTCGTCACCGCCGCCAGGAGCTTGGCCATGTCGAACCGGCCGATGGCGTACACCGCGCCGTTCATCCAGACCATGGTCGTCTGCGTCGTGGCCGGGATGCCGCCGGGGAACAGCAGCATGGGCTGGCTCGCGTCGAAGTCGGCCGCGCGCTTGCCCGCCGGCAACATGATCATGGCGATCACCGCCTGGCCCGGCTTGGCCCGCGTGATCGTACTCGGCGAGGCCGCCGCCACGGTGGGAATGATCGGCCAGATGCCCGCGACCACTTCATCGGGGTTCGAATCGCGAATGCCGTCGTTGACGATCAGCGTGAAGGCGTGCTGGCCGACCGACAGCACGGTCGTGAACTGCGTTTTCGAAGAGACGAGCTGGCCGTTGAGATACCAGCGGCAGGTCAGAGGCTGTCCCTCGGGATCGAGCGAGCGGCCGGCGTCCAGCGTGACGCTTCCGGAGGCGCCGTCGAGCGAGAAGCCCGCCACGTCGGGCCCGGCGTTCGCGATCGGGGGCTCGTTCCGGGTTTCGTACGCTCCCATGTCCACCGCGGCGCCCGATCGCCGGGATCGTCCGCCGAAGTCTTTCGCGTTGGCCGCCAATGTCTCGCCGGGATCGCCCGCGTCGATGCAGGGCGAGCTCCACGCCAGACGATAGTCGCCGTCGTACCACATGTCGTCGGCGGGCTCCTGCGGCGTGCCCTTGTCGTCCCAGTGTCCGGCGTTCACGAACTGCGGGTCCGCGTCCATATTGCTCTCGCCCATCCAGCCGCCCTGAACGTCGCTATAAGCCGCTTCCACGCGGGAACTGTCGTCGATCCACACGCTGTCGCCGCGATCCCAGATGATGCTGTTGCCGATCGTGACGCTGCTGCTCCCCGGCTCGTTTGACGACGCGCAGGCCAGGCCGGCCCCGTGGGTCGAGAAATTGCCGACGAGCGTGCAGTGGCTCAGGGCGACCGTGGCGAATGCGCAGTAGATCGCGCCGCCGCGTCCGGAGTCGACGCCGGTGCACATGTTGCCGCTGAGAATGCAGTTGGAGAGGGTCAGCTCGCCGTCGGTGTGATTGGCGATGCCGCCGCCGTCGTAGACGGTGGAGTTGCCGCTGATGAGGCACCGCTCCATGTGGACCTGGCAGCCCCAGTCCTTGTACATGCCGCCGCCCCGCCAGCGGCTCCAGTTGTCGGCCAGGACGCAGTCGATGAACGTCGGGGCGCCCTTCCCGCGGCAGTAGATGCCGCCGCCGTAGTAGCTCGCCGCGTTGCCCTCGATCAGGCAATTGCGAATCACGGGACTGGCCGAATCGATGAAAAGGCCGCCGCCGTAACTGGGGTCGTCGGGACTGCTGGAGCCGAATGCGTGGCCGCCGCGGATCGTGAAGCCGTCGAGCACCGCGGAGGAGCTGGTGTCGACGGCGGTCACCACGTGGTGGCAATTGTCGGCCCGGCTGGCGTGGCCGACCAGACGACTGCGAATGACGGAGGGGTCGTCGTTGGCGAGCAGGTCCCCGCTCAGGACGGTCT
>JBDKUU010000818.1:0-6067 GCA_039679525.1 Phycisphaerales bacterium
GTCCATAAAAAAAGCAGCCTGTCGGGTCCGACAGGCTGCTTCAAAGATTCGTGTTACTTGGATTATTTCTTAGAGCAATATCTTCGCTCGCCTGCCGGATTGTCTTGCAGGCCGCCAATACCCAAAAAAGCTAAAGTTATTGCTCAGGTTCTTCACCATAATCTCTCTATTAAATCGGATGCACCGGGCCTTGTCAAGAGCAAAATCGAGAAAAAGTTTGAAGTGTGATGGTTGATTGTCGATTTGGGGAGCGCGGCGGGCCACTTCTTCAAATCAAAAATCAACCATCAACAATCGCACTTCCCGTCACCATTCCGCTTCCGCGAACGGGTTGAGGGACGCATCGGGCTTGGGCTTGGGCCGCGACTTCAAGATCGCCTCGGCGATGGCGATGTCGCTGGGCCGCGTGATCTTGAGGTTCGAGGAGTCCGACTCCACGATCGAGACCTTGTGCCCGATCGCTTCGACCAGGTACGCGTCGTCGGTGACGGCCGACTTGTCCACGTTCGGGAGATTGGCGTAGGCTTTTCTCAGCAGGGCGACGTCGAACACCTGCGGCGTCTGGGCCTCGAAGAGCCCGGCCCGGTTCACCGTCTTGACGATTTCGCCATCCTTGACCTGCTTGATCGTCGCCGTCACGGGGGCCGCGGGAATGGCCGCTCCGGTCTCGGCGGCCTTGGCGATCACGTCGGCGATGAGCTGCTCCGTCGCGCAACATCGGCACGCGTCATGCACCGCGACCAGGTCGATCCCGTCCTTGATCATCTCCAGGGCGTTGAGGATCGTCTCGAACCGCTCGGACCCGCCGAAGAAGGTCTTGATGCCGAAGAACGAGAGCTTGGCTCCCCAGTTGACCTTGAGAGTCTCCTGGTCGTCCTTGGAGATCCCCAGCAGGATTTGCTTGACGCCCTCGCGTTCGGAGAACAGCTCGATGCTCCGCAGAAAGACCGCCCGGCCGGCGACTTCCACGAACTGTTTCTTTCTCTTGCCGCCGAACCGCGTCCCCGGCCCGGCCGCACAGATGATCGCCGCGATGGTCTTTGACACCTCTTGCTCCTTATTGTTGGCCACAGAGAGCACAGAGGACACAGAGAGAAGATTCTGATGCTGACTTCATTCCCTCTGTGTTCTCTGTGCCCTCTGTGGCATCCTCATCTTCAATTGGCTAATAGTCGATCCCCGGTCGTGCGGCGATCCCGCAGTCGTAGGGATGCTTGACGTTCTTCATCTCGGTGACGAGGTCCGCCAATGCGATCAACTCCGCCGTTGCGCCCCGACCGGTCAAGACCAGCTCCACATGGGGGTCTTTCCGATCGATGAGCTTCTCTACGTCGCCCAAGACCGCCACGCCGATCGAAAGAGAGTAGACGACCTCATCCAAAATGATGACATCATACGTTCTTGCCGCGGCTGCCTCTGTCAATTCCGCCAGGGCTTTCGCGACGGCCGTCTTGGCCTGGGCAAGGTCCTGTTCGTTGCGAAGGGAGCCGCACAGGTTCCACTTGGCCTCCAAGGCTTCCCATCGAATGGGCAGGCCGGAGCGTTCGACGCCCAGCCGTTCGCCCAGGTCCAGCGACGGCGGCTTGAGGAACTGGTAGATCAGCACGCGGTTTCCGCGGCCGGCCGCCCGCACCGCCAGCCCGAAGGCCGCTGTCGTCTTGCCTTTGCCGTCGCCGGTATAGATCTGCACCAGTCCTTTCTCAAGCATCCCTGCATCATACGAAGAGAACCGCCGGCCGAGAAGGCAAAAACGCCGAAGCCGGCTCTTGCCGCTTGTAGTGCGCCCGCAAGGGCATGTTCTCTCATTCATCCGAAGCACACGAAGATCGAGAAGACAACGCCTCACGGCGTCACTACGAACGGCGTGCCTGCATGGATGGGCTGCAACCTGTGCGGATTGGCTCAGCGTCTGCCGCCGGGGGGCGTGCCGCCTGGATTTGTGCCGCCGCCGGCGCCGACCTGGGTCACGATCGTGGAGATCGTGAAGCCGGCGTACTTGGCGCCTGGTGTGTATGTGCCGCCCTGGTACAAGCCGTCGGTGAGCGTGCCTGTCGAAGTCCCCCCGTAGTAGACGTCGTACGTGCCGCCCTTGACGAGCTTCTTCGACGAGAACGCGACGGAGTTGTATTGCTTGTTCGGCACGAAGCTGACGATGTCCTGGCCGGCGCTGTCCTGGATGTGGAACAGGGTCTTGGCGGCCAGGGTCGTGTTGAAGGTCACCAGGACGGAGTACTGGGTCGAGTTGGTGCCGGGGGCCATGGCCATGCCGGAACTGCCGGCCGCCACGAGGAATCCGCCGGTCAGGGGGAAGGTCCCGTAGTCCAGGGCGCCGTTGTCGTTGCCCGTGGGGCCGCTGACGAGGACGAGCCCGTCGGTCATCGAGATGGACCCGTTGGAGTCGAGGCCGTCGCCCTGGGCGTCGACCACGAGCGCGCCGCCGTTGATGTTCAGCCAGCAGGTGGAGGCGGTCGTCGGGTTTGTCACGCCGCCCTGGCCCGGCATTCCGCCTTGGCCGGGCATTCCGCCTGGTCCCGGCTGCCCCATGGCGTCGCCGCCGGCGGAGACATTGATCCCGTCATCGCTCGATACGATGTGGACGGCGCCGCCGTTGATGGTGATGCTGGCGTTGAGGCTTTCGAGCCCCTCATAGGATTTGGTGATGCGGACGTCGCCGTCGTTGATGACCACGTTGGCGTTGGCGTGAATGCCGTCGTCGCCGGAGGACATGACCAGGGCGCCGCCGTTGATGGTCACGTCGCCATTGGCGTTGATCGCGTCGTCCGCGGAACTGATCGTGAAGTCCCCGCCGTCGACCACGACGTTGCCGCCGGCCTTGAGCCCCTTGGCGGAGACGGTGGTCGCGGTCCTGCCGCTGCCGCCGCCGGAGGTCAGGGTGAAGGTCCCGCCGGCGATGTGAAGATCCGTTTTGGCCGAGAGCGCGTCGCCGGTCGAGGTGACATTGAACGCGCCGCCCACGATGGAAAGCGATTGTCTCGCCTCGATGCCGTCATTGTTCGCCGTGACCCGGATGGCGCCGCCTTCGATGGTGACGGTGTTCGAGTCAATGCCTTCATACGACCGGTTGACGCGAATGTCGCCTTCATTGACGTCGATGGTGGACGAGGAGTGAATGGCGTCCCCCATGGTGGAAAGGACGAGCGAGCCTCCGTTGACGGCCAGGGTCCCGTTCGAATGGACGGCGTCGTCGGCCGAATCGATCGTGAGAGTCCCGCCGCTGACGATCACGCTGACGCCGGCCACGACTCCTTTGGCCTCGGCGTTGGTCACGACCCGGGGATTGGCGCTGCCGCCGCCCGCGGTCGACGTGACGGTTCCGCCGGCGACCAGGACGTCCGTCTCAGCCTGGATGGCGTTGTCCTTGGAGGTGATCTTGACCGTGCCGCCCTCGATGGAGACGTATCCCTTCATGACGTCTGAGTCGTCGTCTGCTTTCAAGCCGTCGCCGCCGGCCTTGACGGCGATGTCTCCGCCGCGGATCACGAGGTAGTCTTTGCCGCGGATTCCGTCGTCCGCGGCAGTTATGTTGATTGTGCCGCCTGCGATGATGAGGCCGTCTTTGCTGGAGATGCCGTCATTGACATCGGCCTGGATCGTCAGGGCCCCGTTCCCCCAGAGGGTCAGGTCGCCCTTGCTGAAGATCGCCGCATTCGGCTCGTCTACCGCCGGGCTCGCTGCGTCCGGCTTCACCTGGGCGATGTAGTTGTTCGAGTCTTCGGCCAGGACAATGACGGTCTTCTTCGCCTTCTCGACGAGGATCGGCGCGCTGGAAGAACAACGAATGTCGGCTCCATTCAGGATGAGCCTCACCGTCTTTTTATCCTGGGAATCCACAACGATCTGTCCATCCGCCAGGGCGCCGCCGATGCTGTAGTTGCCGCCGCGGGAGATGATCGCCTTCGCGCCGTCCACGGCAGCGCCGAGGCCGCTTGTGGCGATGGCCGTCCCGTTCAGCGAGATGTAGGTGACCTGCGAACTGTCCCAGACGTAGTCCTCGGCATCCTCGTGGTCGGCCCAGTTCGCAAGGCACGGGTCTGCCGCTGCGATTTCGTATTCGAAGCTCGTTGTACTTGGGAGCGATTCGTTGTCGGTGGCCGCCCCGCGTATCGCGGCCCCGTGCAGCAATGCCCCAATGATGAATGCCGCCACCATACCGCCGAACGCTTTGCCTGTCCGCATGTTGAACTCCTTCCGGGTCAGGGCAGACCGATAGCGCGACGACGAACAGTCGTTCTCCGTCCCACGAATGATGTCGATTACTCCGCGGTCGTGACAACCAGAACGCCCGGGACCCGCGATACGCGGACCGGTTCACGCCGTCCTTCTCACCCTTTTTCCTGTTGAACTCCCACACCCCGGGCAGGGTCCATCCGCCGAACGCGAGTAGAGAACCCGCCCTAAACCAGACGTTGACTCCCACGAGTCATCTTTGCCTGTATAGTGCCTCGAATTTCGAAATGGTGACAACAAAACCCGGATGAAAAGGGGACATTCTACTTTTCCATCCGGGGGGGATTGTCTGCTTGCTCGGAGACTTTCGGGAAAAAGCAGAATGTCCCCTTTCTTTCCCCCTTTCTTTCCTATCGGTTCGCAGGCAGGACGGTCAGTTTGCCGAGGCGGTAGCGATGATGGCCGTCGTCGGCGGGCAGGGGCAGGGCGATTCTCGGCGTGCCTGTCGGTGTGCCGACGGAGATGTAAACGTCGTACTGGCCGGGCTTCATGAGGCGGGTTCGTTCGTCTGTGGCCAGCGGCAGGGAGGATTCGGCCTTGTGGCTCTCCGATCGTGCTTTGCCGGGCTCTGCGACGCTGAGACTCCGCATATCCAGGCCCTCATCCACGAAGACCCCTGCGATGCCGCCTTTGGCGTCTTTGACTGTCATCGCGGGATGGCCGCCGGGCAGGCAGGGGGCGACGCCGGCGTTTTGCCAGGTTGTCGTGAACCAGAAGACCCCGCCGGCAGAGACCTCGCCCGGCCAGGAAACTTCCACGAGCTGGAGCCGATAGCCCAGGCGGAGGTTGATTTTTCGGACCAGGTCCCGGTTCTCGGCCAGAAACTCGTGCGGCCACCAGTGGATGGAGGCGTAGCTGGCGTGGTACTTCTCGACCGCTTCGAGATACTGGCTGCCGTCCTTCCAGTTGCCGCGGTCGCGGGAGGGGCCGAAATGCTCGCTCTCCAGGATCACCGGGACGTGCTGCCAGAAGAGCTGCGCGAAATCGGCGTTGAAATAGGCCTTGTCGCCGCCCTGGACGAGGATGCTGTCGTCGCGGAGGCCCAGGCCTTGCTTCGCGGCGTACTCGATCGTCGCGCGGCCCCGGTCGTGGAGGGCGAAATCGTCGTTCGCCACGAGCTGGGTCTTCCTGAAGTGCTTCGTGTGCAAGTCGATGTGCCGCTCGATCGTTTCGACGGTGTACGGCTTTCGTGTGCTGGCGAAGGTGTGGCCCTCGCCCCAGACGCCCATGGAGCCGACGTCGACGAACGCGACCTCGGGATTGCCGTCGTATCGTTCGGCCAACGCGGCCAGGAAATGGTCCAGCTTTTCGAGAAAGATCGGATCGTCGTAGTCCGGCTCCCAATAGGGCCCGTTGGGATCGACGCCTTTGCCCGGCGTGAAGTTGTATCCCTTGGCCCCGGCCTTCTCGACCCACTGCGGCGTCGCGTATCGCATGAACGACTCGCTGCACGAGATCCGCAGGGCGATCTGCTTGCCCTTGTCGAGCCACCGTTGGGCGGGCGTGTCGAGCACGGACCAGACGAAGCGGCCTTCCTCGGGCTCCAGGTACGACCAGGCGATCCGCAGGTAAACCGTCGTCACACCCGGGAAATCATCGACAGTATCGGACGGTTCGAGCTTGCCGCCGTAGTTGAAGGCGACGTTGTCGTAGTGGTGCAGGACCCAGCCCATTCCGGGATTGGCGAGGGGCTCGCCCGTGTCCTGGGGGCGGACGACAACCGTCTTCTCCTGGCCCAACGAACCGCCGGCCGCAATCGATATCAGGATCAGGGAGACGCCGAACCAATTCCTCACGCTGCGCATAATTCACTCCTTGG
>JBDKUU010000819.1:0-13874 GCA_039679525.1 Phycisphaerales bacterium
CCACGCGGGCCGTGGTCGAGTCAACCTGCTCGCCGGCCAGGCGAACGGTCGTGCGCTGCAGGTCCGTCACGCCGGAGGAGGTCCAGCTCCGATAGGCCCACATGTCGTCCGTCTGATGGGGAGCCCGCCACAGGTGCAGCTTGGGCCCGCCGCCCGCGGCCAGGAGGTTGACGCCGTCCCGCTCGAGCTTGACGAGGGAGCCATCGGCCTTGTCGAACGTGAGGGAGAACTTCTCGCCGGCGACCGTGATCTGCGAGTCGGTCTGCTCCAGCTTGACCGTCTTGATCTTCGCCGCGTCCGGGGCGGGAGCGGGCGTCTCCGCCGGAAGCTTGAACTGGGCCGAGGCGACTTCGTAGCCGGCCTTGGCCCAGCGTTCGTCCTTGGCCAAGGCAAAGGAGATTCGAAGGAAGTACTCCGCGCCCGGGGCCGACTGGGCGACCTTCATGGGGATCGTGACGACCTTTTCCGCGCCCGGCGCCAGGTCGAGCGACTTGATGCCGCCTTTGTCGATCGTTCGCCCGTCCTCGGTGACGGCCCACGAGCCTTTGAACCCGGCCAGCGTGATGAACGCGTACTTGTTGCGGATCTTCACCTGTCCCTTCAAAAGATCGGCCGGCTCGATCGCAACCCACTGATAGGCCTTCTTCGCCTCGGGATAGTGCGGCTTGGGCGAGCGGTCGGAGAAGACCACGCCCTTGTGGATGAAATAATGGTCGTTGGGCACTTCGCCGAACCCGCCGCCGTAGGCGAGGATCGGATGGTTCGGATCGCGGCGATTCCAGATGCCCTGGTCCTCCCACTCCCAGATCGCGCCGCCCATCAGGTTCGGATACGCGTCGAAGGCGTCGTTGTACTCGCCGATCGAGCCCATCGAGTTGTTCATCGCGTGGGCGTATTCGCACAGATAGAACGGCTTGGTGCGGTCCGTCGCCTGGCCGATCCTCGCCACCGAGTCGGGATGCGTGTACATCTGGCTGTCGATGTCGGCCGGGTTGTCGGGCCCGGTCCCGAATCGCTCGTAATGCACGGGACGCGAGGTGTCGAGGGCCTTCACCGCCTTGAGAGCCGCCAGGAAATTCGGGCCCTGGCCGGCCTCGTTGCCCAGAGACCAGATCACGACGGACGCGTGGTTCTTGAAGTTCTCCACGTTGGCGACGTTGCGATCGACGTGGGCCGCTTCCCAGGATTTGGGATTGGAGAGGGACTCGCGGCCGTAGCCGTACCCGTGCGATTCGACGTTCGCCTCGGCGTTCAGGTAGATGCCGTACTCGTCGCACAGCTCGTACCAGCGGGGATCGTCGCTGTAGTGACACGTGCGAACGTGATTGCAGTTGCACTGTTTGAGCACTTGCAGGTCGCGGATCATCCGCTCTTCGGTGACGTAGTGGCCGGTGTCGGGCCAGTTCTCGTGGCGATTGGCGCCCTTGAGCTTGACCGGGACGCCGTTGATCGTGAACACGGGGCCCTTGATCTCGACCTTGCGGAATCCCGTGCGGGCCGAAAGCGTCTCGCCGATCCGCTTGCCGGTCTTGAGCGTCAGAACCGTGGTGTACAGGTTCGGCGTCTCCGCGGTCCACTTGTCGGGGTCCGGCACCTTCAAGGACAGCGTGACAACCGTCTCCTGGCCGGGCTCCAGGCCGGGCACCTTCGCCTCCGCGCTCAGCTTCGGCATCGGCTTGCCCTTGCGGTCGTAGAGCTTGACGGCCGCTGTGCACGGCGAGGAGGCCGCGGCGCCGTAGTTCTTCACCTTCAGGACCGCGTCGAGCGTCGCATCATGATACTGGGCATCGAGATCGGTCCTGATGAAGAAGTCCCGAATGTGCACCTGCGGGGCGCTCCAGAGCGTGACGTTTCGGAAGATGCCGCTCAGACGCCACATGTCCTGGTCTTCGAGATAACTGCCCGCGCTATAGCGATAGACCTCTACGGCCACCGTGTTCTTGCCGACCTCGACGTACTGCGTGATGTCGAATTCCGCCGCGTTGCGGCTGTTGACGCTGAAACCGACCTGCTGACCGTTGACCCAGAGGAAGAACGCGGAATCCACGCCGTCGAAGGTGATGAAGACCCGCCGGTCCTTCCACTCGGCCGGGACTTCGAAATCGCGGCGATAGCTGCCGACCGGATTGCGTTCCACAAAAGCCGTATAGCTCTGCGGCGGCTCGCTCATCACGCGCGGCCAGTCGCGGCGGAAGGTGTAGCCCATGTTGCGATAGTAGGGAGTGCCGTATCCGAGCAACTGCCAGCAGGAAGGAACGGGGATCTCCTTCCAGCCGCTGACGTCGAACTCGGGTTTGTAGAAATCCACCGGTCGCTCCTCGGGCCGGAGCACCCAGTTGAACTTCCACAGGCCGTTCAAGGAATGGCACAGCGACGACGCGTGACGCTTGGCCGCCAAGGCCTCCTTCAGCGACGCGTAGGGCATCAGCGTGGCATGCGCCGGCTCCTTGTTGATGCCCAGCATCTGCTCGTTTTCGATCTCCGGCGGCACGGTCGCGGCGGTCGCCCGATCGCACGCCAGCGTCCAACTCAGCACAGTCATGGCGAATGCCACCCCAATACCCTGCGTTTTACCCACGGGGCCATCTCCTTACGAAAGAACAGTCTTGTTTATCCTTCAAGCCATCGGGGCCCCATTCTACCAAGGTTTCGGCTTCGGCCCAAGAACATGATTGGGGATTGTGCCCGGGAGAAAGAGAGACAGTTGGTACGTCGGGCGGCAAAGGGCGCCCGCGTCAATCCCTCATCGCCACGATCACCAGCAGCAGTTCCGCGTCGCCGGCGGCCTCGATGCGGAGGTCCGCTTCGCCCGTGATCATCGCGGCGTCGAGGGGATCGAGGGCTTGATCGTTGGCGGAGACGGCCCCCCCTTCCAGGATGTAGAGGTATCCGCCGTACCCTTCGGCGATCGCGTGGGAGACCGCCTCGCCCTTCTGCAGAAAACATGAATAGACCGCGGCGTCCGAGGCGATCTTCATCGCGTCGGGTTCCGTATTGGACACCAGGGGCAGCAGCCGGTTCGTCCGCTCGCTCTGCTCCACCTCTTTCTGCTCCACGGAGGGCGTCAGGCCGTACTCCTCGGGAATGAACCACATCTGGATGAACCGCATCGGCTCGTCCGGCCGGTTGTTGATCTCGGAGTGGAACAGGCCCCTGCCCACGGTCGTGTGCTGCGCCCAGCCCTTCTTCAGAATGCCGCCTTTGCCGTGCTGATCGGCATGCCGGAACTCGCCCGCGGCGCAGTACGTGACCACCTCGATCTCGCGATGCGGATGGAGCGGCCAGACCGCCCCGGGCGAGAGCGTGTCGTCATTGAAAACTCGCAGCGTGCCGAATTGCATGTGCTCGGGGTCGTAGTTGTCGCCGAAGGAGAAGTGCCACCGCCCGAGGAAAGTCCCGTTGGAGATCTCCCCCCGGGCCTGATAGATGCTCTCGGCCTTTCGTACAACGATCGTCCCCACTTCGCCGGCCGACTCGGTCTTTTTCATACTCATGCCTCATTTACGCTTTCCGCATATTCGACGACATGCGACGCCCCGACTCAATGGGCGTTTTGCCCATTTTCACATTCTCGCGTCTCTGAGGCCCGGTCCTGCCCCGAGCGCGGCATTGCGGACCTGCTTGCAGATATTTCGTAACGCCGGATGGGGAGCTTTCCTATTTGGGACCCCCTGGCCCTATCCGTAGGTTACGATGAATACAATGGACGAGATTGCCGTCGTATGGCACAACCACACGAACGGTTCCTTTTCATAGGTGTTGCGATGGTGAGAAACTCGGAACAGAACGGGACTTACGCGATTTCCATGGCAAGGAACAATTCCCCTGCAAGGTCTGTCTGGCCACAGAACCGGCGACACGCGGCGATCCTGTTGACCTGCTCGCTGCTGTGCTTGTCGGCCTCCTGTTCGAAATCCCGGAGGATCACCGGGGTTCTCGACGACATGCCCCCTTCTTTGCAGAGGATCAGCGAGCGGGCGGAGGGCATCATCGTCGCGGTGCCCGCCCAGGACTGGCCGCGAGTGTACGCGTACATCAAAGACATCGACAGCACGTGGCGGGATTACAAGAGCCCCACGATCACGGCTTCAGCCGAGCCGCGACGATACCCCACGGCCCTGCTCTTCGGCGACCTCGACGCGGCGCTGGCCGGCCTGAAATACGGGGCCGCGGCCAAGGACGTCCCCGGGACCATCAAATCGGCCGGCGAGGTGAGCAACGCGGCGACCGTGCTGATCGGATACTACAACCCCGACCGCCCCTCCGCCCTCCATCGACTGGCGATGCACGAGAACCGAATCATGGTCGAAGCGACGGACGGCGATCTGGCCGCTGCGACGCGGCATCTCGAAGACGTTCGCGTCGCCTGGAGCCGGGTGCGGCCGGCCGTCCTCATTCGCACGCAGGACGTCGTGGTCCGCGGGTTCGACCAGTTGATCGACGAGCAGAACGAGGCGATCCAGGCGAGGAATCTGCCGCGACTAGCCTCCGGGGCGCGAACGGCTTTGCAGATGATCAACGACATGCAGCAGTTGAACTACTGAGCGAGTACTTCGAAAGGGGCTCTCGACCAGCGCCAGCGTTTCGGACATTCGTGCTTTGGGTTTTGGATTTGTTTCGGATTTCGAATTTCGTGCTTCGAATTTCGGCTCAGAGTGCGATGTCAAGGCACTTGTACTGACCTGTTTGCTCAGTTCTGCCCGGACGGGTAGCAGCCCAAATCCATCGAGGAGCTGTCCGGATCGGCCGCGCCGATGCAGGGAGAGAGCGCGTCGAGACGGTAGTCGCCTCGCTCGGGATCGACGAACCGCGGGTCGGCGGAGATGTTGCCGTCGCCGGGCCATTCGACCCCGACGATGTCGCAGTAGCTGATGTGGATGTCGGACTGGAGATAAGGAGGTTGGACGTACACAGGCATCGTGGCGTCCACAATCGAGTTGGTCACGTAGTAGAGAATCCTGCCGGTCTTCACGCCGGACTTGTTGTGCGATTGGATCCCCGCGTCGACGGCGTCCGGCGCTCGGGTCGCCACGAGCGTCGTGTGATCGATATGGACCACCGTAGTCTCGCCTTCGTTGCTCTTGGCCACGATGCTCGCGACGGTCGGATCCTCGGGGGCCAGATTGTTGCCGACGACGAGGCTGCGATGGAGGGTGGTCTGGCCGCCGAAGACGCTGACGGCCTTGTCCTTGCAGCCTCGAATGACGCAGTCTTCGATGAGGACGTCCGAGCCGAGCGTGTCGACCCCGTCGTCATCCGTGCCGGCGATCACGCTGCGGGCCAGCCTGCACAATTGACCCGGAAGCTGGCTGTGGATGTAGACGCCGTCGGCGTCGTCCTTGGCCCGCATCTCCATGATCCAGCCGTCCTCGAACGACACCGATGTCTCTGCGATTTCAGGGCCCATCACCGAACGCGCGAAGAGCGTGCCGCGGAACGTCAGCTCCGTTCCGTCCGTCGCCTGCATGATCTTGCCGGCGTGGTCCGTGAGCGAAGCGTGGTCGAACACGAGAGAGGAACTCGACGCGCGGACCGCCGGACCCGAGTTGGAGTGCCCGACTTTCGGCGAGCGACCGGCTTGCAGGATTTCCGTATAGCAGTAGGTGGATGGCTCTGCGCCGGCGTGGTGCAGTTCGCCCCAATTGCGGCCGGGCGTGAACGCCGTGAACGTGACCGGCGATGCGGCCGTGCCGAGCGATTGGATCGCCCCCTGCACGTCGATATCCGCGCCGTCGGTCCCCGAGGCCGCTCCGTCGATCAGCACGAGCGTGCCCGGCGACAGCGTCAACGTCACGCCGCGAGGGATCGTCAAGTCTCCCTCGACATGATACACGCCGCTCCAGGTCCGCGAGCTGCCCAGGGTCCCCGAGACGACATGAACCGGCTCGTCCGTCCAGTCGGCCAGGCCGACGGTTTTCTCCAGCCCGGCGACGGAGACCGTCAGATCGAAATCCCCTCGGCCGGTGAAAGTCACCAGGCCGCTGCCCAGACCGTTGCGCACGGCCAGCCGATCCATAGAGAGCTTGACGGCCGGGTTCCCCGACACGGACAGAACCGCGTTGGCGTCCCAGAGGTCCTTGTCGGCGGCGCCGCCCTCACCTGTGACCTGGACCCGCACCAGGACCGGAACTCCGGGCAGGAAGCTGTCCCGAACGATCAGGTCGACGCTCGGAGCATTTCCATCGACAACAGCCTCATCCCGCACAGAGCCAGACAAGGCGTCGGAAGAAGGGCCGCCGCCCAGCCGTTCATTGGCGAGGATTCCGCACGGAAGAAGCAGGATCGGCAGCAGGATTCCCGACAGAACCACGATGGCGACTCGCACTTTCAACATCCTCCACTGTCCCGGCCGGTTCGCCGTGCGACGGAGTCAGCACAGCCACAGTGATGCATAAGCAACTGCGTTCATCATAGCACAGACCGAGACGCGAGTCAACGCACCGGGCCAACCATCGCGGCGGCAAATCCCGAGTTCCAGTCCGGGCGGCATCGACAAGCGGAGCCCTCGGAGCTTGTCGACACCACCCGGAGTCGAATCACACCTACCCCAATTCCGGCCAGCGTCATGCGACCGTGGCCTGTCAGTCCAAGCACGGCGGTCCTGGGACGAGCTTGACGCGATAGATCACTGGGACGACGCGGTCTGGGTCTCGCCGGGGACCTGATTCGCGCGTTCAAGCTGGGCGGTGAAGTCGGGCGAGTTGATGTTCATCGCGTTGCCGCTCAGGTTGTAGTTCGCGTTGATGATATAGCCTTCCTGATTTCCCGAGCCCGGCTTGTTGATGATCAGGGTGTGGTCCGTGATGCGATACGTTTCCGTCGCCTTCGTCACCCTTCCATCCGGTTCCACCGTAGTCGTCACCAACTGGCTGTTGGGCTCGAACGACAGGTACATCTCCCTGTACGGCGGGGCATTGGGGACGTTGAGCTGATCGACTCGCCAGTTCGTTCCCGTCAACGCCGTGGGCTGAGCCACGTCGTGGCTGCGGGCCTGCCTCTTGTCGTACTCGTTGCCCAGCACGTACCCCAGTCCGGCCCCCACGCCCGCCCCGATCACCGTCGAGGTCGTGTTGTGACCCACCGCACGGCCGACGATGCCCCCCAGCCCGGCCCCGGCCGCGCCGCCGATTAGGCCGCCCTTGTGTTCCTTCGCAAACGTGCCCGCGCTTTCGCCCTGGCACCCGGCCAGCATGATCGCCGCCGTCGCGGCCACCAGCACGATTGTCCTGTTCATGATTGTCCCTTCTTGCTTCAGGTGATATTCTGACTCCTGTTCGGCGGCGTTCGCCGGGCACAAGCCGTGCACGACGATGCGAACCGCCGACGTCATATTCGTGGCAGAATTCGTCATGGCAAGATTACGGCCGTGCGACGCAGGCGGGCATGAGCATCTCGCCCGTTTGCACGCAGGGTTTTCCGAAACGAGGAGACTCATTTGCCAATGAGGACCAAGCGATGAAGATTGGATTCCATACCGACGCGTTCAACAGTTCCTACTTCAGCTTCGAGAAGTGCCTCGAGTGGGCCCAGAAGAACCAGGTCCACTACATCGAGTGCGGCCTGATCGACGGCGTGAGCTGGATTCACGGGCTGGGCTATCAGCCGCACGTCGCGCTCTATGAGGACCCGGTCCTGCTGCGGCGAAAGATGGCGTCCTACGGCCTGCAATTCTCACAGGTGGACGCGGCGTACCCCCTCTCCGGCAAGGACGGCCCGATCCGCGGCGTGCCCTACGTGATGAAATCGATCCAGTGGGCCCACCTGATCGGCTGCCCGAATGTGGACACCACCGACGGAATGCACCAGCCGGAGGGGCTCACCGACGAACAGGCCATGGAGCTGATGAAACGCAGCTATGGGCAGATCGTCGAGGTCGCCGAGGCGCACGGGATCGTCGTGAACATCGAGCCGCACGGCTACTTCACGACCAAGCCCGACATGATGTCGCGAATGCTCGACTTCTGCGACAGCAAGTGCCTCCGCATGAACATGGACACGGGCAACACCTTCATCGCGGGCCAGGACCCGGTCGCGTTCCTCACGCGATTCATCGGCAAAGTCAGCCACGTGCACATCAAGGATGTCTCCGAGTCGCTGGCGGCCTCCGTGCGAGGCAACCAGACCGGCATCGCGGTCAGTCAATGCGCCATCGGCGACGGCGTCAACGCGGACAACATCCGCAAGTGCCTCGCGCTCCTCCGCGACCACGGCTATGACGGCGTCCTGAGCATGGAATGCGAAGGCCAGGGCGGCCCCATGATCGAAAAGTCCCTCGCCTGGCTACGCGGGGCCGTCACAGAGCATCCGGACTTCGCCGACGAATCGTTCGGGAAGCTCAGCAGGCTTGGCAAGGCCATCATCGTCCATGCGAATGACCATGCAGATGCCCTGCCCGAAACGCTGCAAGCGCTGCGGGGACGGAACTCCTATCTGAGCGACGCGGAGATCGCCTGGCTGGAGGCCTACGTCGAATATCTCGGCAAAGGCAAAACGATAGCTTTGGCCCCCTCCACTATCGTGGCATACGACAAGACGCTGCTCGCCCGGGGGGAAGGGACGGTTCTCCTGTACCTCGACAGCCACGTCGACTTCGAAGGCCCGGCGTGCCTCAAGAGGTGGGGCATTCGCCAGTAGGCAACGTTCGAGAATGCCCGGCCGTCCACCGCGACCACGGCTATAACGGCGTCCTGAGCATGGAATGCGAAGGCCAAGGCAGCCCCATGATCGAAAAGTCCCTCGCCTGGCTTCGCAAGGCCCTCGCCGAATTGAAGATAAAGATGGAGGAATGAAACCGCTGATGAACGTTGATGAACGCTGATGTTCAGAAGTTGTTGGCGACGCGTCGGACTTCGAGCTTGGGCTTGGCGAAGTTCATCAGTAGGCACAGGCGAAGCCGCGTAGCCCGCAGGTAGTTCAGGCATTGGGCCAAGTGGATATCATCAAGGTCCTTGACCGCTTTGAGTTCGACCAGAAGCACGCCTTCAACTAACAAATCGGCGGCGTACTCCCCTACCGCGACCCCATCGTAATAGACGGTGATCCCATGCTGTTGCTCGGCCCTGATGCCCGCCTTGCGGAGTTCATGGGCCAGAGCGTTCTCGTACACCTTCTCCAGGAATCCGCACCCAAGCGTGTTGCTTACCGCGAACGCACAGCGGATCACCCTCTCCGTCAATTCACTCATCTCGCTCCGATCATATCGGCGTTCATCAGCGTTCATCTGCGGTTCCATCTCTCTTCCTCGTTCAGAGTCCGAAAGCCGAAACTCCGTCGCCCTCATGCGGTCTTGTGCGGTTCCCTCCGGCGGCCTCCCACTCCGGCCGCAGGAGGCTGAATACCGAGAAGTCCCGCGGCTCGCCCCGGCAGAGGCGGTAGGACCGCAGGCAGCCTTCTCGCGTGAAGCACGCCCGCTCCAGGACGCGATCGGACCGAACGTTGCCGACCATGCGGCTCTCGATCATCGACTCAACGGCCGCGAGAGACATCTCCGGATAGCTCGTCAGTTCCGTCACCCGGGGGGTCCGACAGATAGGCATGCCACGCGGCCGCATCTTCCCCCCTCAGCGGCCGCAACCGAACGCCCGCCAGTTCAATCGTCGGAGGCTGCTGTTCCATCGTCTCTCTTTTCAATTTCCCACCACAACCGCGGATAATCCCGCCCCTCGTCGATCCACCAGATGTCCTCGGTCCCATTATCCGTCTCACCCACGAAATCCCAACCCGCATCGAGGAACGTGCTGGCCGTCTGCATCTGGGCGGTCGTCTTACCCTTGTCGCTCCCTCTTGAGTCTACGCCCGAGATCTCCACATCCCAGAAGCTCGCAGTGATGCTCCCATCGCCACCACCCACAAGGCCACTCCAGATGAAGTGAGGACCGCTGGCAGAGCCGACGCTATAGCTCGTGGCAATCCTGCCGGAATTGTTGCCCACAAGGCCACCGATGTCGTAGCCAGTCCCACTGACTGAGGCACTGCTGTAGCTTCCCACAATGTCTCCGCGTGCATTCCAGCCCACAAGGCCACCAACAGCAATGCCACCACGGATCAAGCCCGTGATACAACAATTGATCACTACACCAGGCGGAGTAATCCGACCGCCGTTAGCACCCACCAACCCGCCGATGTAGTAACCGGATCCGGTGACGTTCACCTCCAACACACCCAGGTCCCTGATCACGCCGCCAAATCCCAGCTGGCCGAAAAGGCCTAGGAAACTATCACCGGCGACTGTCAGATGCGAGATCGTGTGGCCATCACCATCAAACGTGCCCGCATACGGGAAGTTCGGATCACCGATAGGATGAAATCGCAGGCCCATCACATCGAGGTTCTTGAGCAGCCTGAAATGGCATGTCATGAGCCTTGGGTTATGGCCGATGCTTTTCAACTGCTCGGCAGTGGAGATCAGATAGGGCTCATTGGGTTCCCCCGTACCGCCGGAGAAAGACGGAAGTTCGGGCGATGGCGACTGCTGCCACCAAAGAATCGGACAACCGCCGCCTGCAGGCACAATCCAGATGTCATGCGGTCCATCCTGTTGGCCGACGAAATCCCATCGCGCAGCTGTGAACGTTCTTACCTCCCACATCTCGGCAGTAGTCTTGCCCGTGCCGCCAGCACTGATCGCTTGGCCTGAAGTATCGGTATCCCAGAAGCTCGAATCGACAAACCCGAAGGAGATGGAGCCGGCCAGCCCGCCAACATACTTGGTTCCGCTCACCGCGCCAGTGCTATAACTTTCGGTAATCGCACCGGAGTTGCCGCCGATGAGACCGCCGACATACTCGGTTCCGCTAACCGAACCTGTGGAGTAGCTTGCAACGATCCGATTGTCGTTGTAGCCAACAAGGCCACCAACATAGGAAGTGCCACTGACTGCACTGCTACTGCAACTCAAGACAATAGTGCACGCATTATCGCGGTTGATACCGACAAGCCCACCAACATAGAACCTACCATCAACTGATCCGGTACTGTAGCTCGTGGAGATAGAACCCAAATTGTCGCCCACGAGACCGCCAACGTAAGGGCACTCGTATTCGTTTCCATCGCCTCTGATCGAACCACTGCAGTGGCTGTTGCGAATGGTGGCGCTGCTGCTGCCTGCTAGGCCACCAACAGCACCGGCGGGTGCATTTCCGAAAATCTCCACGGCTTCCAGTCCCAGATTTGAGACACTCGCAGATGATCCCAATACCCCAAAGAGACCAAGATGACTGCCTCCGTAAACAATCAGTCGTGAAATCGTATGACCACGACCATCAAAAACGCCGGTGAACGCTGCGCCCTGATAACCAACTTCAACCAGATCTGCATCAGGAGCGATGACGGCTCTTTTGAAGACCTTCTGGCCAGGGAGGTTGGGGTCGAAGTCGATGTCGGCAGTCAGCACAAAGTGCTTGTCGTAGTCTTCGGGAGTCTCGCCGAGAGCGATCAAATCGGCTGCGGTACCAATCTGGTATGGGTCTTCCGCCGTGCCGCTGCCGCCGCCGTAGTTGGCTGCCGCGACGATACCGGTGAAGCAGAATGCCATCGCTGCCACGAGGGCCCCTACGACTTGGATTTCTCGCACGCTCCGCATGTCTCTTCCTCCACTGTCCGGCTTCTAATGGCGACGGAGACTGCCCGTTCCCGCCGCTTTCATTTGATGAGTCTACCCGACGAAAGGCATCCATGTCAAACCGACCGGTCGGGAAGCATGGGACTGGGGAAATTCAGAATGTCCCTTTCTCCTCGAACCGGCGATGGCCTCGCACCGCTTGTTCTACATTCTTACGCATGATGTTCCTGAATCTCGTGGCGCTGATCGGACGCTCCGCGATGACCTTTCCCTCGTAGAGGATGCAGAATACGCCATAGGGCGTGGGAAGCTCCCTGGACGCCTCGGAGCTGACGACTCGAACCACCTTCGGCTCAAGGCCCAACGTCCTGGCCGCCTCCGCAATCCTTTCCGCCGATTTTGAAACATACGGGCACTGATCGGCCGCCAGGATCGTGAGGCCCTTTTTATGCCGCTTGCACAGTCGCTCCCTGTCGACGATGAAATGAGGATCGGGGGCGGTCTTGTCCAGTTTCTTGACGAGCAGTTCATAGGGACCGATGCGATCCACCGGGACAAAACCCGCTTTGATGAATAGATCGCTTCCCACCATGAAACTATCGGAACTGGTCACCACGGCGACCCCTCGGCGCTTGCTCTTTTTCGCGTCCCCCAGACAACTGTCCAAGAGGAGAGACCCGAGCCCTTTGCCCTTGTGTTTGCCGTAGACCCACAGGCAATGGATGACAAGGTAACCCGCCGCCTCCACGGGTCTCCACGCATGATCGCCCGAGGCGTACTCGATCATCCCAATATCGCCGGACTCGCGTGACCGGAGCACCTTGCACCTCAGACCTTCCGCATAACGCTCCTTGAGCCACTGGGCTTTGCGGCGATGGCCCTCGTTCCGTCCGGGCTTGTTGCCACAGAGGCTGCAACTGCCGATGTTGTCAGCGTTCGTGTCGACGATTTCGTAATCGCTCATGTTGTTGCTCCGATTGGCGGCAGAATGAGGCCGGCGAGTCCTCACGGAGTCACAAGGGAGTCCAGGTACACTTCCAACTCCGTGTATCCCTCGGCATTGAGGGTATTGGACACATTCGGATCCTCCGGCGACAAGCCGTGCGCCTTCTCCCATTCGTCCGGAATGCCGTCTTTCGAAGTGTCCACCGGCGGTTCGCCGGACGCGTAGACCGGCCAGCCGCCTACCTCCTTCTCGTCATCGATGATCTTGCCCGTGCCGTTGCGCACGTCCGCGACGATTCTCGCATCCACGGCGTCGCGTACGGGTCGGGTCGCGCCGGCGTCCCTGAGGACCAGTTCAAAGGCCTCTGAGGCGGATTGCGTCTGCACCTGTGGTGCGGGCAAGAGCGTCTCGCTTTGCAGGGAGCGTGGGGCAAGGACGCCCTTCCAATTGTCCCGGCCGATATCGGCCCTCCCGACCATGACGTTGCCGTCGATGTAAATCGAGTTCGGCAGGACGACTTTCGGGTCGGCAATGAACGCGGGCGGACGCTGCGTGGTGGAGGGGCCCGGACGCAGGTAGTTGTTGACGTAGTTGAGGGTGCGCAGGTCCCCGTAGCCGGCGGCATGGCCCCAGTTATAGATGACGTTGTTGCGGAAATCGCACTGCGCCGTGATATCGCCCCAACGCGGCACGCGGCTCTGCATGTGGGCGAAGAGATTGTGGTGCCACGTGCTGCGGTCGCCGCCCATCGCGGTCGCGAAGGCGTGCCGCTGCCGGTTGTTGCCTTCCGCAATGATGCACCACTGCACCGTGTAACAGTCGAGCGACCCGGAGGCGGACAGGGTCTCGGGGTTGCCCCAACTGCACGAGCAATGGTCGATGATGAAGTTGTCGCTGTCATACGCGCGGAAGCTCTCGGATCGGAACGGGCCCGTGTTGTTTCCCGCGCGGATGCGGAGGAAGCGGATGATCACGTCATGCGTCGCCGAGAGCGAGAAGGCGTCGCCGTCGCTCTCGGTCTTCTTGATGCAGATGCCGTCGCCGGGGGCGGTCTGGCCCGCGATCGTGATGTAGGGTTCGCGAATCGCCAGCCCCTTCGTCTCGATCACGCCGCCGACGCGGAAGATCACCGTGCGGGGGCCTGTGGCCTCCACGGCCGCTCGGAGACTGCCCGGGCCGGAGTCGCTCAGATTGGTCACAAACAGAACTTTGCCGCCGCGTCCGCCCTTGGCATAGGCGCCATAACCCTCGGCGCCGGGGAAGGCCAACGGACCGCCTCCCAGGGGGGTCTGCTGCGCATCCACCTGGCGATAGAACTCCCGATAGGCGGATTCGACAACGGCCCGATCGAACTGAAAGCTCTTCGCC
>JBDKUU010000820.1:0-16888 GCA_039679525.1 Phycisphaerales bacterium
CCGAGGCCATGAGCGAGAACCAGATTCCTCGCCGGTACGAGGACGCGGTCAAAGCGTACTTCAATCAACTTGAAAAGAGCGGCCCCAAGCCGTGACAGATCGGCTCTGCGGGAAGGAAGACCTGTGACGATTAACCCCATTCGAGAGCGGCGGCAGTGAGCGACGCGTACAGCTTCTATCTCGGTCAACCCTGGTGGCTTCTCGTGGCTATCGTGATCATCCCTATGATCTGGCTGGCCCGGCGGAGTCTGGCGAGCCTGGGCGGGGGCCGGCGCGTCGCAGCGATGATCCTGAGGATCGTGGTCGTGCTGTTGCTGGCGGTGCTCCTGGCCAAGCCGATGCTGGTTCAGAAGAGCCGTCGGACCACGGTGATCGCGGTGCTCGACCGCAGCCAGTCGATTCCGACCGACCGTGCGGAGGCGGCCCTCGATTATCTCTCCAAGGCGGCCTCTCACAAGGACGCGCAGAATCAGCTCGCGGTGATCGACGTGGCCGAGACCGCGAGCATCTCCTCGCTGCCCTCGAACGACGCGGCGATTCGCAGGCGAAACACGCTTCTGACAGGCGGTCAGAGCCGGCTCGCCGACGGCATCCAACTGGCGATGGCGATCGCGCCGCCCGATACGGCCGTGCGGATCATTCTGGCCAGCGAGGGCAACGAGACCGAGGGCGATTTGAAGGATGCCGCTCGAACCGCAGCGGCCAACCGGATTCCCATCGATGTCCTGCCCCTGCGGTATCGATACGACAACGAAGTGCTGTTCCGCCGCATCGCGGCTCCGCCCCGGATTCGCAGCGGCCAGACGATTCCGTTGCGGTTTCTCCTCGACAGCACCGGCGACGTTCGCGGCAAGCTGATGCTCACGCTCAATGGCAAACCGGTGGACTTGATGCCGGACGGGCCGGAGGTCGCGGTTCCCGTCGAACTGAAGACCGGGACCAACGTCAAGACGATTTCGGTCCCGGTCACGGGCCGGGGTCTGCACGATTTCGAAGCGGTGTTCCTCGCGGACGATCCGAAGCAGGACAAGATCGCGGCGAACAATCGGGCTGGCACGATGACCTACGTGGCCGGGCCGGGCTATGTCCGTGTCTTCGACGTTGACGGCGGGGGCGCCGGAATCGCCCGTGCCCTTCAGGAGGCGGGGATCGACACGATTCGCAGCGATGTCTCGGAACTGCCGACGGAGTTGCCGCGACTGCTGGATGTGGATGCGATGGTGCTGGTCAATACGCCGGTGCAGCATTTCACGATGGCTCAGCAGGAGATGCTGTGCCGATACGTGAGCGACTTGGGCGGGGGGCTGGTCATGGTGGGCGGGCCGGATTCGTTCGGGGCCGGCGGCTGGATCGGTTCGCCGGTCGCCGATATTCTACCCGTCGACCTGGACCCCCCGCAAAAGAAAGAGCTTCCGATGGGCGCCTTGGTGCTCGTCATCGATCACAGCGGCTCGATGACCGGCGAGAAAGTCGAGATGTGCAAGGCGGCCGCCGCAGGGGCCGTCCGACTGCTCAGCCAGCGCGATCAGGTGGGCATTCTCGTCTTCGACGCCGTGATCCAATGGGTCGTGCCGCTGGGGCCCGCCCTGGACAAGGAGGGGATCTTCCACAGGATCGGTCAGATCGGCGCCGGCGGCGGCACGATCATGGGACCGGCGATGAGAGAGGCATTCGCGGCCTTGAAGGACTCCAAGCAGGGGATCAAGCATGTGATTCTGCTGACGGACGGTCAGACGGCCGATCCGGATCTTTGCGCCAGACTGGGAGAGGACATGGCCGCGGCGGGCATCACGATCTCCACGGTCGCCGTCGGCCGGGGCGCCTATACCGAGCTGCTCAACGGAATCGCTGCCAAGGCTCAGGGGCGGTTCTACCCCGTCGAAAATCCGGCGGAAATCCCGGAAATCTTCATCAAGGAGGCGCAGATCGTTCGGCGTTCGATGATCGTCGAGCAGACGTTCACGCCGCAGGTTGTCTACTCGCTCAGCGAGATCCTCAACGGCGTGCCGGGCCTGCCGGCTCTGGACGGTTACGTGCTGACCGGGGCCAAGGGCGGCCTGAATCAGTTGGTTCTCAGCAGCGGCGACGCCGACCCCATCCTGGCGACCTGTCAGTCCGGGCTGGGCCGATGCGTCGCGTTCACCAGCTCGGCGGACGCCCGGTGGGCGGCCCAGTGGGTCCAGTGGTCCGAGTTCGCGAGGTTTTGGGAACAGACGATCCGGTGGGCGGGCAGGCCTTCGCAGTCCGCGGACTGCGAGGTCCTCACGGACATCGAGGGACAGGAGGCCACGGTTCGCGTGGAGGCCTTCGACGCCGAAGGCAAGTTCCTGCAGCTTGCGTCTATCGATGGGCAGGTCTTGACGCCCGACATGAAATCGCAGTCTGTGCAACTGACGCAGACCGGGCCGGGCCAATACGCCGGGCGGTTTCGGGCGCCTGCGCCGGGCAGCTATATCGTGAATGTTCAGTACCGCAAGGCCGGTGAGGCGGCCGGCGCTGAAGGGGCTCAGCCTTCGTTGCAGAACGGCGCCCGCACGGCCAATGCGATCGTGACGGTCCCCTTCGCTCCGGAGTTCCGGGATCTGACGGACAACGCGCCGCTGCTCAAGGAGATCAGCGAGATGACGCAAGGCCGCGTCCTGCCGCTGGGGGCCGATCCGAACGAGGTGAATCTGTACGACTACGCGGGCTTGCGGTTCCCCGAGACGCAACTGCCTTTGGTCCAGCCGCTGATGCTGGCGTGGATCGCCCTGTTTCTCACGGATGTCGCGGTCCGCCGCGTGATCGTGGACGCCAGGGCGCGGGTGCGGAAGGTTGTCGCGTGGTTGAGGGCCGCGGCCCGCCAGGAGAAGGATGAGCGGATCGCCCGCCTGCAGGCCCGAAGCCAGAAACTGCGGGCCCGATGGGCGGCCGGCGCCGCCGACGGCGTCTTCGCCAAGCGATACCAGGGCGGCGAGAAATACCAGGGCAGTACGATCGATTCACAGCCCAGGCAGGCGGAGCCCCCGGCGGCCAAGCCGGCTGTCGAGGAGCCGAAGAAGCCCAAGCCGGCCGAGAGCACGCACATCGATCAACTTCTCCAGGCCAGGCACAAGCGGGGCGGGGAAGATCAAAAGAAATAGGCGATGTCACGGTGTCACAGACGAACAGGGGTTTGGAATATCTGAGGCTCGATGGTTATGAGTGACGACAAGAACGTGGAACAGCAGTGTGCGGAGTTTCGCCGGATGTTCGAAGCCATTCGCGGCGAGGTCGGCCGGGTGATCGTCGGCCACGAGGACATCGTGGACAACGTGCTGATCAGCCTCTTCAGCGGCGGACACGTCCTGCTCGAAGGCGTGCCGGGCCTGGGCAAGACGCTGCTGGTGCGGACGCTCGGCTCGGCCCTGTCCCTGGAGTTTCGGCGGATCCAGTTCACGCCGGACCTGATGCCCGCCGACATCGCGGGCACGAACATCGTGGTCGAAGACCAGACCACCGGCCGGCGGGAATTCCAGTTCCAGAAGGGGCCGATCTTCGGACAGATCATTCTGGCCGACGAGATCAACCGCGCCACGCCCAAGACCCAGTCGGCCATGCTCGAGGCGATGCAGGAGCACTCGGTCACCAGCGGCGGACAAGTCCGCAGGCTTCAGGAGCCTTTCATGGTCCTGGCGACGCAGAACCCGATCGAGCAGGAGGGCACGTACCCGCTGCCCGAGGCCCAGCTCGACCGGTTCTTCTTCAAGCTCCTGGTGACGTACAGCAATCGCGAGCAGCTCAAGGCCGTTCTGGACCGCACGACGACGGGCCAGGAGCCGCAGGCGCAGACCGTGGTCGACGCGGACAAGATCCTGTGGGCCCAGAAGCTGGTGCGCCGCGTCGTCATCGCCGAGCACGTGCAGGACTACGCGATTCGACTGGTCCTGGCCACGCACCCGCAGGGCGAGTTCGCCACGGGCATGGTCAACCAGTTCGTTCGGTTCGGCTCGTCGCCTCGCGGCGTGCAGTCCCTGGTGCTCGGCGCCAAGGTTCGCGCGATGCTCGACGAGCGATACCACGTGAGCTTCGACGACGTCGCCAAGACGGTTCACCCGTCGTTGCGGCACAGGGTGCTGCTGAACTTCGAAGGCCAGGCGGAGGGCATCCAGTCGGACGACGTCCTGACCGATGTCCTAAAGAACACGCCCCGAACCCTGGAGCAAAAGCTGAGCGCGTGAGTCTTATGAGTCTCATTCGTCCCATTGGTCCTATGTCTTCGATCGTGATCGAATGCCAACAACAAGAACAACCCGAAAGCTGAGCGAACTCCTTGACCCGAAGTTCATGGCGAGGCTCGATTCGCTCGACCTGCTCAGCCGCAAGATCCTGCAGGGCAAACTGCAGGGCGAGAAGCGATCGAAGCGCCGCGGCCACAGCGTGGAATTCGCGGACCACCGTCCGTACGTGGTCGGCGACGACCTGCGTTTCGTGGATTGGAACGTCTACGGCCGGCTCGAACAGCTCTTTCTAAAGCTGTTCCTCGAAGAGCAGGACCTGACGGTGCACATCCTCGCGGACACCAGCGCCTCGATGGGCGTGGGCGAGCCGAGCAAAGGGCTCTTCGCCAAGAGGCTCGCCGCCGCCTTGGGCTACGTGAGCCTGGTGAACAACAACCGGTTGACGATCAGCCTTTTCGGCGACGGCGTTCGGGTCCAGTTGCCCAATATGCGAGGTCGCAACTACCTGCCGCAGATGGCCGAGGCGCTCCTGACCACCGAGTGCGACGGCCTGTCGGATTTCGAAAAAACCTGCCGGGACGCGTCGGCCGGGCGGATCGGATCGGGCGTGACGATCGTCATCTCCGATTTCTTCTTCAAGCAGGGGTACGAGAGCGCCCTGCGACGGCTGATCGGGGCCAGGTACGATCTCTATGTCATCCAGGTCTTGTCGCCGCAGGAGATTTCGCCGGAACTTGCGGGCGACCTGAAGCTGCTGGATATCGAAGACGCCGACACGGCCGAGATCACCGTGAGCTCGGCCCTGATCAAGTACTACAAACGCAATCTGGCGGCCTACTGCGAGGAGCTTCGGAGCTTCTGCACGGATCGAGGCGCGGTGTACGTGCAGGCGAACTCCGCGGACTCCGTCGAGACGCTGGTTCTGAACTATCTGCGGCGCATTCAACTGCTGCGGTAGAGGTACTATGGAATTCTTGACCCCAATGATCGGGCTTTACGCCGCGGCGGCCGCCGTGCCGCTGCTGCTGTTGCTCTATTTCCTCAAGCTCAAGCGGACGGAGATGCTCGTCTCCAGCACGCTGCTGTGGAAGCGGGCGGTCCAGGATCTCCAGGTGAACGCGCCATTCCAGAAGCTGCGGCGGAACCTGCTCCTGCTGCTGCAACTGCTCGCGCTGGCGGCCATCCTGCTGGCGCTGACAGGGCCGGTCATGTCGCTTCGCCGGGGTCCGGGCCAGCGGTTTGTTCTGCTCATCGACCGCTCCGCCAGCATGAACGCCACGGACGTGCAGCCGACGCGGCTCGACGTCGCCAAGAAGGAGGCCAAGGCCTTCATCGAATCGATGCGGGGCGGCTCGGCTCTTTCGTGGCGGGACCAGTCCGATCACGCGATGGTGATTGCCTTCGACCAGCGGGCGGGCGTCGTGTGCAGCTTCACGTCGGACAAGCGGCAACTGATGACCCGGATCGATTCGATCGAGCCGGGCGACGGCGTCTCGCGGCTGGGCGAGGCTGTGACCGTGGCGAGGGCCTTCGCACAGTCCTCGGGCGTGGAAGGGGCCGGCGGGTCGGCTCAAAAGCCTGCGCAACTGGTTCTGTTCAGCGACGGACAGATCGCGGACCTGGATGGCGTCGTGGTCGGCGCCGATGAGCTGGTCTTCCATCGCATCGGCGAATCGCAGGACAATGTCGCCGTCACGGCGATGAACGCCCGGCGATCGTATGAGCGGCCCGAGGATGTCGAGGTTTTCGCGTCGATCGAGAACTTCGGGGCCGAGCCGGTCACTCGCGATGTGCAGTTGTCCATCAACGGCAACGTGCATGCGGTGCGATCGGTCGCGGTGCCGGCCTGCGAGAGGGCGTCGGGCGACAAGCCGTTTCAGCCGGGCCAGACGACCCTGAATTGGTCTTTGACGCATGGCGAGGCGGGCGTGCTCGAAGTGCGGCAGTTGGGCGCCGACGCGCTGTCGTGCGACGATGCGGCCTGGAGCGTCCTGGATGCGCCGAAACGGCTGTCGGTTCTTCTGGTCACCCAGGGCAACCCCGTTCTCGAATCGGCTCTCAGGGTCTGTCCGATCGCCAGGCTCGACCCCTGCACGCCGTCGGCGTTCGACGCCATGGACCCGGCGGCGTTCGCGGCTCGGGAACAATACGACGTGATCGTGCTCGACAACCATGTCCCGGCCCATCTGCCCACGTGCAGGTATCTTGTCTTCGGGCCTCCGCCCGACGGGATCGACGTCAATTCGCCGGGGGAGATGGAGAATCAGCTCATCGTCGACTGGCGGGCGCAGCATCCCGTGCTGCAGTACGTCAATATGACGAATCTCTTCGCAGCCAAGAGCCATCGCCTGGAGCTGCCCCGGGACGCGGACGTGCTGGCGGAGTTCAATGAATCGCCCGCGGTGGCGTTGTTGCATCGTCGCGGCGGCACGTTCCTCCTGGTCAACTTCGATATTCTCCAGAGCAACTGGCCGTTCGAGCCGAGCTTCGTTCTGTTCTGTTACAACGCTCTGGGCTATCTCGGGGCCCAGATCAGCGACCAGCGGCAGCACGAGCGAGCCGTCGGGGAGCCGATCACTCTCGAGAATGTCTCCGCCGACGCGACGTTCACCGTGACCTGTCCCGGCGGGGCCAAAGTGGACGTGAAGGCCGATCCGGGCGGCACGGCCCGTTTCCCGGGGACACACCGAGTAGGCGTTTACGCGGTCGACGCGGCCGATCAATCGCGGCAGTTCTATGCGGTGAATCTGCTGACGCCGCAGGAGAGCCGGATCGAGCCGCGGGAGATGATCGAGCTTTCCGGCCTGGCGGTCGCAGCGCAGGAGCAAGGGGTTCAGCATGCCAACGTGCCCCTGTGGCCCTTGCTGACGCTGGCGGCTCTCGTGCTGGTGTGTGTCGAATGGCTGGCGTACAATCTGAAGATGCGGATTTGAAGTATGACGCGCGAGCAAGGTGGGAGTCTACGGATGTATAGAATCGTGATCGCGATCCTGTGCGTGCTGGCCTGGGCGAGCAGCCTGCACGCGGCGAAGGAGATCGAGTTCAACGTCACCTTCGAGTGCGGGTGGGACGGCTACTATCGGCCGATGGAGTGGACCCCGGTCGAGATCGGCGTCACCAGCGACCAGAAGGAGCCGTTCGCCGGCACGTTCTCGCTGGGGGCCCGCCAGGACGGGCTCAACACGCTGAACGTGGCCCAGAGCTTTGTATTGATGCCCGACGTCTCGCACCCGATTTCTCTGGTGACGAAGTTCGCGTTCGGCGCCGCCGACTGCGAGATGGTGATTCGGGACGACCGCGGGCGGGCCCGCTGGCGGCAGTCGCGAACGATGTGGGATTACTCGCCTCAGAATCGGCTGCTTCGCGCGGTCCACGAACAGGATATGCTCATCGGGCTGATCGGCCAGGGCCAGTTCGGACTGATGCGTCTGCCCAAGGAGGCCGCATGCACGTCCGGCCGGGGGCAGGGCGTGGTCTACGTCGGCGTCATGCGTCCCCAGGCGACTCCCTGGGATTGGACGGGCTACGTGAGCCTGGATCTGCTGGTTCTGTGCGATCCGGATTGGTCGCAGCTCAAGCCGCAGCAGGTTCAGGCGATCAGCGAATGGGTCTCCAACGGTGGTTCCACGCTGCTGGTCCTCGGCCAGCACCCTCTGCCGCAGGACAGCCCGCTGAAAGCCGCGATTCCCTGGCAGATCGGCGAGCCTCGGCAGACGCAGATTCCGCCGGAGGCGATGCAAGCGTGGGGATTGAATACGCAGGAGCCGCTGACCGTGACGGGCTGGCCGCTCTCGCCCAAGCCGAACGCTCCCATTCCCGGCCGGATCAAAGCGGGGACGGAGTCTCTCTTCGGAACCGGCCGGATTGGATTCGGACGCATCGCCGTGCTGGCCTTTGGGCCAAACCAATTCAGCGATTCGCTGACGTCGCGTGGGGCGCCGTTCTGGACGCGGGTCATCGCCGAGTGCATCAGTGGAGGATCGGATTCCTCTGGCGGCTCCACGAGCCCTCGCACGCAGACGATGATGGCCCAGGCCGGACGCGGGCGCAACATCGTTCTGGCGTCCTCGGACAGTTCGCAGACCCTTTCACAGGTCAGTGGACCCGGCAGGTCCAACCCCAATCCATACGACAACAGCCATCGGATCGGCGTCGCCCAGAGCGCCGCCAACCAGGTGATGAACTACCTGTTCGAACTGAGGCAGATGCAGCCCTTGAGCATCTGGTGGGTGATCCTGACTCTGACGGCGCTGGCCGTGCTGCTGGGGCCCGTCGACTACTGGCTTCTCAAGCGGCTGGACAAACAGCCGTACACCTGGCTGACGAGCACCGCCTGGATTGCGGTCTTCACCGTCGGCGCCTACTACGGCGTGCAGTGGCTTCGGGCCGGCTCGATGGAGCTTCGCGCCGTCACCGTCCTGGACGGCATCGCCGACAGCAACTGCGCCTGGGCGACCTGCTACGCGGGCGTGTTCGCCCCCCGCAGCGACGAGTACCAGCTCGACGGTCTCTCGCGGAACCAGTGGTGGTCCGGCGTCGCCCCCATGCAGGAGGAGATTTGGGCGCAGCAGAAGGAAACTGGCGTGCGGCAGATCTACTGTCGCCAGGCCGACGGCGGCAATCTGCCGGTCTCGCTGCCGATCAGCATCTGGACGGTCCAGTCCCTGCTGTGCGAGTGGACGCCGAAAGAGATGCCGTTCTCCGCAACCATCACCCGCAAGGACGGCGGAACCACGATCGAGGTCGCCAACACGTCGGGAAGCGATATCGGGATGGGGTGCGTTCTGTTCGGGGAAAGTTGTGCGGATCTGGGGCCGGTGCCGGCCCATTCGACGAAGCAGTTCGCGGTCCGGACGCGTCCGTTCCGGCTGTGGTCGAATCAGCCTGTAGCGTATTCCGGCCGGCAGGGGCCGAACATGTTGCCGGAGGTGGAGCTGCCGCGGATGCCCGCGGTATTCCACGGCGTCGCGGACAACATCTTTTTTGCCCAAGGGTGTCTGGATCGGACCCTGGGCATGTACTCCTGCCTGGATTCCGGGACCGCGGTGGTCTGCGTGGCGTTCGAGAAGGCCCCGGCCCCGTTCACGATCAAGGGCCGGCAGTACGACGTGAACCACATCCAATATGCCAGACAGCTCGTGAAGGTCAAGTGAGGGATGGACCATGATTGAGACGAAGAAACTGACGAAGAAGTTCGGGAACCTTGTGGCCGTGAGCGACCTCGACCTGTATATCGGGGCCGGGGACATCTTCGGCTTCATCGGACCCAACGGCGCCGGCAAGACCACGACCATGCGAATCCTGGTGACCCTGCTGGAACCCACGAGCGGGGCGGCGTTCATCGACAGCCTGGATGTGTCCAAGCATGGCAAGGACGTGCGTCGCCGCGTGGGGTACATGCCGGACTTCATGGGCGTGTACGACGATCTGAAGGTATTCGAGTATCTCGAGTTCTTCGCCGCGGCGTTCGGCATCGAGTACAAGAAACGCAAGGCCATCGTCGACGGCGTGCTGGAGTTGACGGATCTCGTTTCGAAGCGGGCCGCACCGGTGGACAGCCTGTCGCGAGGCATGCAGCAGCGGCTGGGCCTGGCCCGCGTACTGATCCACGACCCGAAGGTCCTGGTCCTGGACGAGCCCGCCAGCGGCCTGGACCCGCGGGCTCGAATCGAGATGCGCGAGCTGCTCCGCGAGCTCAAGCGAATGGGCAAGACGATCATGATCTCCAGCCACATCCTCAGCGAGCTCGAGGAGATCTGCGACCGCATCGGGATCATCGAACGCGGGCAGTTCGTCTTCAGCGGGACCATCGAGGAGATCCGGCCCCGGCTGGGCATCCAGAGCAAGGTCCGCGTCAAGGTGGTCGGCGACCCGACCCGGGCGATGGAGCTGCTCTCCGCGATCCCGCAGATTCAGAAGGTCGAGCCGGTGAACGACTATCTCTCCGTGACCTTCTGCGAGGGCCAGGGCGCCGACGGGATCATCGCCCGCACGCTCGTCAACGCCGGCGTGGACCTGATTTATCTGCACCCCGAGCAGCTCAAGCTCGACGATGCGTTCCTGCAACTGACCAAGGGAATCGTCCATTGATTGATGATGGATTATGGATGATTGATGATTGACGTCGCACGCGACGCGCCGTCCTCACCCATGCACACGATATCGACGGCCAATCTGTTGCAGTTCGTGAACCCGTTGCGGCTGGCCGGGCCGATCCTCGATAAGGAGCTCCGGGTCGCCAGCCGGAGGCGCAGGCTTTACGTCCTTCGCTTTGCCTATGTGGTCGCTCTCGTGCTGGTCGTGCTGGAATTGTGGTCCTCGCTACGTTTCAGCGGAGTCGGAGGGGGGGCTCTCCAAGCCTCTCGTATCGGCGAGATGGGCAAGGGCATCGTGGCCATGGTGGTCTGGTTTCAGTTCATCACGGGCCAGATCCTGGCCGCGGTGTTGCTCGGCGACGCGATCAGCGCCGAGATCCGCCAGAGGACGCTGGACGCATTGATGGTCACGCCGGTCCGCAGTCTTCAGATTGTGATCGGCAAACTCATGAGCAAGCTCCTGCAGGCTGCGTCGCTGTTGGCGATCAGCCTTCCCATACTGGCGGTGGTCAGGGTTTTCGGCGGGGTGCCCTGGGACTATGTCATCGCGGGTCTGTGCGTCACGGCATCGGCGGGGATCTTCGCGGGGGCACTGAGTCTGACGCTGTCGATTTCCAATCGCCATCCCTACCATTCGGTTCTGGCCGTGGTCCTGTGGGACATGGTGATCTGGGGGCTCTTGGCCGCGCTGCTGACGGGGCTGTCGCAGTGGGGGTACCTGAGCGGCAATCTCGTCCGTTCCGTGCTGCATTTGACCAATCCATTCGTTGTCCTCGGCGAGTTGACGCAGGGAATGATGAACGGCTTCGGCGTCCCCGGCGTGGCGTTCTGGCTCTGGCTATGTCTGCTCCTGCTGGCGTCGGCCACTGTTCTCCTGGCGTGGTCCGCCTGGCGTGTGCGTAGGATCACGCTGCGGGCGAAGCCCCTGCGAGTAGAGGAGACATCAGAGCCAGTCGCATCCGGCATCGGCAAGCGGTGGCGGCGGGGGATCCGGCCGGTGGTCGGCTCGCCGGTCGCGTGGAAGGAACGGTGCACGCCGCTATTCAAGACGTACCAGAGCGCCGTGCCTTATGTCGGGCTGCTGTTGGTCATTCTCGGCATCGCGATTACGCTGTCCATCGTTAGCCGCGAGTCCCTCGGCGTGTTCTTTTTCTTCTTCGCGGGGTTCGTGCAACTGCTGTTTCTCGTGGACGTGGGAGTCGCGGCGGCCGGTGCCATCAGCAGGGAGAGAGAGGCTCGCACATGGCCGATCCTGCTGGCCACGCCCCTGGAGGCGCGCGAGATCATTCGGGGCAAGGCCGTCGGGGCTTTTCGTCGGAATCTGCCCGTGTTGGCGCCGCTGCCCCCATTGTATCTATTCGGATTCGTCTGGAGCCCTGTCGTGGAGAGGAGTTCCTGGTCGCCCGCGCTTGCGACATGTGTGCTGGTCGGCGGCCTTGCGATCTCGACCGTGTTCATGCTGGGGACCGGGTTGTACTTCAGCATCCGACTCAAGACGACGGCGGCCGCGACTGTGACGACGCTGATCGTATATGTGGGCTCGAAGTTCGTTCTGTACGGATTCGTCAGTCCGGCGGTTGCTCTGACGGCGGGGCTGCTGCACTCGACAGGCATCTCCGAGGGCGTCCTCATGTCGTTGACGCTCGTCGCCACCGGGGGCGTTTTGACGGTGGTCTGCGTGGGCGGGGGCCTGCTCTTCATGTACCTCGCCGCCCGCAGAGTTCGGCGGGACATCTTCTAGAGGGATCTCATGACTGCGGCGTTGACAACCCGACTGCTTCGACCGCTGGCGTTCCTGGCCAGCCCGGCGCCGCTGTTCGAGAAGGAACTGCGGGTCGCCAGCCGGCGGCGTCGCGGCTACGCCCTGCGGTGCGTGTATGTCCTGTTCCTGATGGTGTTCATCGCGGCGATCTGGATTCCGACCGTGGAGATCCGATCGGGGGCGACGTCCCGGGCTCAGATGGAGGCGGCGGCCAAGACGATCACGCTGAGCATCGTGTGGTTTCAGTTCTTCGCGGCGCAACTGGTGGCGGTGGCAATGCTGAGCACCGCGATCAGCGACGAGGTGTACAGCCGGACTTTGGCGGTTCTTCTGACGACCCCGCTGAGCAACCGGCAGGTGATTCTGAACAAACTCGGCAGCCGCTTGTTCCAGGTCCTGCTGCTCGTCGCGACCAGCCTGCCGCTCCTGGCGGTCGTTCGCGTGCTCGGCGGCATCCCGTGGGAGTTCCTGGTCGTCAGTCTGGGCGTGACCGCCGCGACGGTCGTCTTCGCGGGCTCGATCAGCCTGTTCTTTTCCGTGCTCTGTCGGCGGTCGTACATGGTCGTGATCGTCAGTGTCCTGGCGATCGCGGCGATTTTCGTGGTCGCTCCGTTCATCCTGGGCGGCCTGTTTCGCGGCATGCTCTCGCCGAGTGTATTCCTGGCGACGACTCTGTTCTGGAATCCGTTCCTTCTGCTCTACCGATTCACGGATTACACGATCTCGCCGCGGCAGCAGTTTGTTTCCGTACTGCAGATCATCTCTTGTTGCACGTTCCTGCTGTCCATGTCGATGGTTCTCCTGGCATGCTCGGTTCGGCTGATCCGATCTGTGGCCCTGCACCGGGCGATGGGGGAGCCGTCGCTGCTGGACAGACTGAAACGCAAACGGTTCGAGGAGGCTCCGGCCTCAGCGAAGCCTTCCCGCAAGCAGCGTCTGGAGATCCGCCGGGTGGTAGGGCCGCCGATGGTCTGGAAGGAAATGACCTGTGCGTTGTCGCGCCGCGAGAGATTCGCGACGGCGATCGTCCTGGGCATCGAAGGTCTCCTGGTCGTGATCGCGTATTCCTTCGGAGCCCTGATGGCGTTTCTCGATTACGGGATGGCCCACATCATGTACGTCTGGGCCTTCCTGGGATTGGCCGTGCTCTTTACGATCACATCGTCGGCGACGGTGATGAGCGTGGAGCGGGAGTCCCGGACCTGGCCCGTGCTGCTGATGACGCCGCTGACGGACCGCGAAATCCTGGTCGGCAAGTTCGTGGGGGTGCTTCGCCGCTGCGGGCCGATCTGGTTGGCGCTGCTGGCCTACATGGTGGCGTTTACGTGCGCCAAGTGCTTCCATCCGATTGCGATCGTTCACACGATCCTGATCTCGATGACGTTTCTGCCGTTCCTGTCGGCGGTCGGCTTCTATTTCGGCATGCGGTTTCACCGCACGGGCGAAGCGGTGACGGCCAGCCTGCTGCTGGCGGGGGCCGTGTGGTTCGTGCCCGTGATTCTGGGGATGCTGGTCGAAGGCGTTATGCGGGGGCACTGGAACGGGGGAATCTCCATTGCCTTTGCGATAGTCCCGTTCGGAGAGGCCCTCGCCATGGTGATAACGGCGCTGGACGGCAGCGATGCGAGCATGCGATGGTTTGGACATGGCCTCGATGCCGGCGGAGCGGCGCTGGTCATGCTGGCGTCCATGGCGGTCTATATGGCGGCGTCGCTCGGGTTCGCGTGGCGGGCGGTGCGGGGATTCAGGCGACGAGTGCTCGATTGACGCTCCACGAAACGGCGGGAGACAACGTATGGCTGCTCTGATCGAAAGGATGACCCACATGGCTCTGGATCCCACATTGTTGGCCGGGCCGATCTTCGACAAGGAACTGCGGGTCTCGAGCCGGCGGCGAAGGAACTACTCGCTACGGTTCTTCTACATCGTGATCCTGGCGTTCTTTGTGGTCACGGTGTGGCTGGGCCGCGTGGACGTCCCGGGGGGCAACGCGACGGTTCAGCAGTCCCTCATGGCCATCGCCGGCAAGGCGATCGTGCGAACGGTCGTGCTGTTTCAGTTCGTGGCGATGCAGATCCTCGCCGCGATCATGCTCAGCAACGCCATCAGCGACGAGATCTACCATCGCACCCTCGGCCTCTTGATGACCACGCCGGTCAACAGCTTCCAGATCGTGATGGGCAAGCTCCTGAGCCGGCTGCTGCAACTGGTCCAGTTGCTGGCGATCACGTTCCCGATCCTGGCGATCGTCCGCGTCCTGGGCGGCGTGCCGTGGGGCTACCTGCTGTCGAGCCTGTCCATCACGCTGACGGCGGCGATCTTCGCGGGTTCGGTGAGCCTGCTGTTGTCCATCAAGAATCGGCGTTCGTACGCGGTGATCCTGCAGACCCTGTTTCTCCTGTTCAGCCTCTACTGCATTCTGCCGCTGGTCGTCGGCGCCTTTTGGGGGCGGTCGACCGGCAGCTCCGCGAGTTTCTTCCTCCTCAAGGGAGTGCCATGGGCGACTGTGTTCCTTCACATCAGTCCGGTCGTGGGCATCTGGTGGACGACGGAGAACATGCTCTCGCCGGGCGCGGTGACGCTGCCTTTCTATTGGCCGATCCAGTGCGCTGCGTTGCTGGGGCTGGCGACTCTGGTTCTGGTGGGGGCGACGATCATCGTGCGGAAGGTCGCCCTGCGGCAGGCCACGGGGCAACTGGAGCCGTGGTCGAAACCTCGCAAGCCCAAGCGCAAAGCCGTCGCCGCGGCCGACGGGACGGAGGATGATCCCCAAGGCATCGTCAAGCGGGTCGTGGGGCCGCCGGTGGTATGGCGGGAATTGCGGGCCCCCTTCATCCAGGGTGTGGACAATCGCAACAATTACATCGGCCTGGCGATCACCATCGGGACTCTGCTGATCACCTACGCGAGCTGGGCCCAAGCCAAGTACCTCGACGAGAGCTTCGTGCACGTGTCCTACGTGATGCTCTTCGGCTTCCTGGGCACCGTCGTCAACGTGGTCTTCGCGACGACGCGAATCACCTCGGAAAAGGAGTCCCAGTCCTGGCTGCTGCTCCTGGCGACGCCCTTGAGCGACAACGCCATCCTGTTCGGCAAGGCCGTCTCCGCGGTGCGGCGGTGCGTGCCCCTCTGGGGTCTGCTGGCCGGCCACGTGATCCTGTTCATTTTCGTCGGGTACATTCACCCGGTCGCCCTCATCCACCTGTCCATGGTGGTCGTCTGGGTCACGGTCTTTGTCACCGGGGCGGGCCTGTATTTCGGCACTCGCTTCAGACGCACGACGTCAGCCGTGGTGGCCGGGTTCGCGCTGATCCTGGGCTTGTGGGCGGTCATTCCGATCGTGGTCGGGCTGGTGTGGGCGGCCTCGCCGCGGAGCCAATTGCCATACCTCTATATGTGGACCAATCCGGCGGTCCAGGCTCAGATCATCATGGACGCCGCTGCGGGTCGGGAGAATGCCGATCGTCCTTTGAAGGAGATCATCTACGACAGCTCGTGTCTGGCCCATCGCCCCGATTGGGAATCCATTCACTTCGGCAGCATGACCTACATTCTGTCCTTCGTCTCGGTCCTGTACATCCTGGGGGGACTGCTCTTCTTCTGGCGAGCCCAACACCGTCTGCGGCGAAATGTCTTTGGGTGACGATGCGGAGTGTCTCGCAAATGAAGAAGGCGGGAACCCCACGGCCGATGACGCCCGGGATTCCCGCCTTCTGTTTTGTCGCTTGGTGGACCTTGCCGGTTTACTGATCCTTCATCCAGACAGCGGAATTGAGGGACCGTCGGACTCGGCCGCGAGGAGCGCCCTCGTTGCCCGCCGGATCTTGCGGCGGGGCGATTCGATTGTCGCGGGCGTAGTAGGGGATCGCCGTCAGGGGCGAGCCGTCGGCCCACGTGCTCTTGATGACGGTGACGCCGCCCAGGAGATCGCCTTTCCACTCGGTCGTCAGCGGAGCCTGCGGCGAGAGGGTCTTGCCCAGTTCCTGGTCGGCCGCCTCGACGCAGTAGATCAGCGGGCCATATCGCAGGGCGACCTGGCCGGTCGTGGCGGCGATCTTCTCGCTGGCCTTGATCCGCTGGATCGTCAGGGGCAGCTTCAGCTCGATCTTGTCGCCCGCCTTCCACTTGCGGTCGATCACGGCGTAGCCCTTCTCGATCTTGGGCTTGATCTTCTTGCCGTTGACAGACAGGGACGTGATTCCGTCGCACGCCGGCGTACCGGCGTAGAGATCGCTGACGCTGCGATCGGGCACGCGGACGCGAATGCTGAACTTCTTGCTCTTGGCGGGATTGACGGTGATCGAGACGTCGCCGCTCCAGGGGTAGTCGGTCTTCTGGACCATCTGGACGTCGGTGCCGGCTACCTTCTCCACGTTGATCGTGCTCCCGACGAAGAGGTTCACGTAGAGCCCGTCGTCGTCCTTGACGTAGGTCCAGGTCGGCAGCATCAGAAGCGTGCGCGGAATGTTGCCCACGCAGCACGGGCAGGCGTGCCACGGATAGCGGGGGCCTCGCGAATCCAGCGGATTCTCGTAGTAGAAGTTCTTCGCTTCGAGGTCGACCGAGCCCAGCAGGGCGTTGTACATCGACTCCTCGTAGAGATCGGCGTATTTCGCGTCGTGATAGGCGAGGTTCATCTTGTACTGGAAGAAGATCAGGCCGCAGGTCGAGCAGGACTCGCAGTAGGCGTCGTGACGCAGGGAGTAGTTGGGCCCGAACCCTTCGGACGTCTCGCCGCTGCCGATGCCGCCGGTGACATAGTATTTCCTGTTGACCATGCTGTCCCAGAGGCTCATCACGGCGCTCTGGTAGTCCACATCGTGCGTTTCGGC
>JBDKUU010000821.1:0-3630 GCA_039679525.1 Phycisphaerales bacterium
AGCGAACCCGGATCGAAGACCGTTTCAGAGGTCGTCTTGGCTGCGACCGCGCCGCTTGCCACGGCCTGCTGATCGTCGCCGAAGTACACCTGGTGCGAAGCCGCCTCCCGGCCGGGCCGCCATTGCAGCAGCGTGTCGGGATTGACGCCTGTCTCGGCCGTGGCGGGAGTTGAATTGCTCGCATGGACCGGCGTGTAGAAGAACTGCACTTCGCTCAAGCCATACTGTTTCACCAGCCCGCCCCAGTTGCTCTTGGGAGTCAGTCGCACGCTCCGGACGGCGACGCCGCCGAAGTCGATGGTCGCGCTGGGTTCGCAGAGCGTCGTGCCCATGGCGCGCGGGAATTGGGCGTCGCCGAGCGAGGTCCAGGTGACGCCGTCGGCTGAATACTCGATCGCGACGTCCTTCATGCCCAGGCCCAGGACCGTCTCGAAGAGGACGTTGTAGTTCCAGACCCGCATCTCTTCGATCTTGTAGACGCCGTCGAACTTGAACTGAATCCAGGTCGGCTGCGGGCCGGTTTTGCTGCTGAGCCACATCGTGTTCTCGACGTTCCCGTGGCATTGGCCGTCCGTTAGGCCGGAGCCGTCGGCCGCATAGGCCGGCGAAGCGATGGCGTCGGTGCTCGACGCCGTGACGGCGATGTTCTTCATCCCATACACGAGCGGCTCGACAGTGAAGGACCACACGTTGCCTCGATAGATCGTCCCATCGGTCCCATTGACCTCGTCTACCCGCCAGAAATAGGTCTGGCCGTACGCCAAGGGACCGACCGGATCGAAGACGCTTTCTTGCTGTCCCTCCGCGGCGAGCACGTTCAACGGATTGTCCACGCCGGCGGCGTTCACATCCACGAGGGACGTCCCGAAGTACACGTTGTGCGCCGCGGCGAAATTCCCCGGCGTCCAGCTCAGGATCTCGTCGCGGTAGACGTCGGCAGTCTGGTCGGCCGGACTGGGATCGCGTGCGGCTACCGGCTGTCCTCCGACCTCGCCCTGAAGCTTGCTGCCGCCGGGGCCGTCCGTATATTCCATCGTTCGAACGATCGCGCTGGCGCTGCCTTCCGGCGCGAACAGGAAGGCCACGAAGCCGTTGGTGTCGCTGTTGAGGAAGTCGGCCAGGGCCTTGCTGGTCTCCGTGGATTCCCGAACCGTGCGGGCCGGCGTGGTGAAGGTCAGCAGCACGCCGGTGAGGTCCGCCATGTCCAGAGCGACGTCGCTGTCCAGGGCGGGCGCGGGGTTGTTCTTCACGCCGGGGGCGTTGTTCCAGTTGATTCCCTTGGCGACCTGGTGTTCGACGGACTCCAGTACGCCGTAGACGTTCACGACGCCGACGTCGTGGCCGTAGTTGCTGAAGCTGACGTTGGAGAAGACCTGTCCCGGGCCCCGCACGCCGGAGATGTCGTAGGTCACGAACGACACGCGTCGCCGGGTGGCGATGTTTCGAATGCCCATGCCTGTGCCGGTCTCACTGGAGCTTGCCGGGCCTATCTGGGCGTCGTTGCCGATCTCGACGTCGAAAGTCGGCATCAGATCGAAGGTCGCCGCGCCGCAGACGCCGGCGCCGGCCCCCAGCAGTAGAACGATGACGCTCAGCGAGACGAGCTGTCTTGACATGTCGTTACTCCTCCTTCCTCACAAGGTCTCTCAAGGTCACGCCGACACGGGACCGACGTGCGAAATACAGCGAATTCCAACCCTGTATTATAATAGGAAAGCCGCCCGAGACGCCAAGAATATTGCCTCGCGTGCTCCGGAAAAGGCTTTGTCGACGCATTATGGTGTCTTGGCCGCCAGTTCTTGTGGGATGGCGACTATACTTTCGTTTCTGCTCGAACTGTTTCGGGAACGACGCGGTCCGACCCTGTCACGACACGCCGGCAAAGCGACGTCCCTGAAGAAGCCGTCTGTGGTCCTGGGCTGCGGGTTCCTGCCGCAGAAGATCACTGGTCCCTGTATCCGGATCTCCGACCGCGCAAGCATCTTGGCGGTCATCTCAAATTTCAGATCTCAAATCTCAGATCTTTCGTTCACTCGAAGGCATATCCGAGTTTGCCCCAGACCGCGGTCTGAATCCACCGCAGGTCCTCGTTGCCCGGCTGGGACGGGTCCGCGCTGTCTTCCGCCTGTTTCCAGGTCAACTGGGCGAACTCAATGGTCCGCTCGTCTTTCCACGGGTGAAACTCCGTATGTCCATCCGCGAACGAGATCACGGTGCCCTTGCCGTGCCGCATCGGGATCGGATTCCACCAGCGGGGCTCCTTGTAGTAGATGTACCACATGGCGTCCCAGTTCTCGCCGTGGTCGTCGAGGAAGGCCAGCCGGGTCGAGAGTTGCTTGAGCTTGTTGAGGTTCTTGACGATGGGCCCCTCCTGGTGCGAATAGCCGTTCATCGCGGGCGACGCACTGTAGGTCCGCATCTCGTTCTTCCTGGCCACGGGACATCGGTACGCCTTGTCCATTTTCATCAGCGGGTACAGATCGCCTCCGCGGATGGCGGCGAGCTGGTCTTCGGCCGGCGCCTCGACAGGCAGGTTGGCGTACGCCCCCGACAGTTGCCGCACCCAGCCCTTGTCGGCCGTGCACTGAGCGCGGACGATGACGCCGTCGTTCTCCGAGGAATAGAGCGTCCAGGCCAGGGCCAGGGTCTTGGTGTTGTTCATGCACACGGCTCGTTTGCCCATCTCTCTCGCCCGATTCAGCGCCGGCATGATGACCGCCATGAGGATCGCGATGATGGCGATCACGACAAGAAGCTCGATGAGAGTGAAGCCGTACAAGCGTGGATACGTGAGCGGCCATCCACGCGAACGCTCCGATACTCTTCCGCTTCCACGCTTCAACGCTTCTACGCTTCCACATCTTGCGCTGCCCATACTGATTCCCTCCCGCCCGGTCTACGGGCTGTAAGGACCGTACTCATAGGCTGCATCGAACAAAGCGACGATATTCTCCGGCGGCACGTCCGCCTGGATGTTGTGAATGCCGTTGAAGACGTATCCGCCGGCGGGTTTGAAGATCTCCATATTTCGGCGGACCTGCTCGCGAACCTGCTCGGGCGTGCCGAAGGGCAGGACGTGTTGCGCGTCGCAGCCGCCGCCCCAGAACGTCAGACTGCGGCCGAACCGCTGTTTCAGCATGGCCGGGTCCATCCCGGCGGCGCTGGTCTGCACCGGGTTCAGGATCTCCACGCCATTGTCGAGCAGGTCGGGGATGTACTCGACGCAACTGCCGCAGGTGTGATACCAGACCCTTGCCTCTGTCAGCGACTTGATGTGCTGCACGAGCTTCTTCTGACGCGGCTTCACCACCTTGCGATAGAACGCCGGCGAGAACAGGGGGCCGTGCTGGCCGGTGAGATCATCGCCGATCATGACGACGTCGATCAGATCGCCGACCTCCCGCATGAAGCCGGTCATGAAGTCCAGCCAGAAAGCGAGCGTGCGGTCGAGCAGGGCGGCGCAGAACTCCGGATTCTCGACGGTGTCCATGAACCATCGCTCCAGGCCGCGAAGATACCAGCAGTATTCGTACACCACGCCGGCGATGCCGGTGGCGAGAGCGTAGGGGGTCTCCCTGCGAAGCGTCTGCGCATGCTCGCGGACGCCGGTGAAGCGGCTGGCGTCGGAGC
>JBDKUU010000822.1:0-7323 GCA_039679525.1 Phycisphaerales bacterium
CATAGCACCTCACAACCCAAAACCAGCGATCTCGGTCCCGCAATGGGGACACTTGGAATTCTTGATTTGATTGGCGACGATCCGATAGCCCATGCGCTCGATGAGCATCCGGCCGCAGTTGTAGCAGTAGGTGTTCTCGGATTTCTCGCCCGGCACGTTGCCGAGATAGACGTAGCGCAGGCCCGCGGCTTTGCCGATCTCCTCCGCCCGGCGCATCGTCTCCAGGGGAGTCGCCTCGGACTCGGTGTACTTGTACTGCGGATAGAACCGGCTGATGTGCCAGGGCACGTCGGGCCCGGCCTCGCTCACGAGGAAACCGGCGAGCTTTTTGAGTTCCTCGTCGGAATCGTTCTGCTCCGGCAGCAGCAGCGTTGTGATCTCCATCCAGATCCGCGTGTTCTTGGCGATGTACGCGATGCAGTCCAGCACGGGCTGGAGCCTCGCCCCGCACAGATTCCGGTAGTAATCGTCGCTGAACGCCTTGAGGTCGATGTTGATGCCGTCCAGCCAGTCGCCGGCGAAATCGACCGCGTCGCGCGTCATGTAGCCGTTCGAGACGAAGACGTTGGCGAGCCTCTGCTCTTTAGCCGCCCGGCCACACTCCTGGGCCAATTCCATGAAGATGGTCGGCTCGGTGTACGTGTAGGCGACGCTCTTGCAGCCGGTCCGGATCGCCGCTTCCACGATCTGATCGGGCGTGAGAGGCTCCCCCTCGATCCGCCCAGTCTCCAGGGCGGCTTGGCTGATCTGCCAGTTCTGACAGAACTCGCAGCGGAAATTGCAGCCGACGGCGGCGATGGAGAAGCTCCGACTGCCCGGCAGGAAATGAAACAGAGGCTTCTTCTCGATCGGGTCCGGATTGCCCGCGACGACCTTGCCGTAGTTGAGCGAATACAGCTTGCCGTCGACGTTCTTCCGCACGGAGCAGTGGCCCAGCTTGCCCTCCGCAATGCGGCAATGAAAGCTGCACAACCGGCAATGGACCCGCCTGCCTTCGAGGGGCTCCCACAGCACGGCCTCTTTCAAGCTTCCCATCAGTTCCATCGACGCCCTCCCGGGATCTACTATTTTCGATTTACTATTTACGATTTTGCGGCTCTACACCCGACGCCGGCTCCTGACTGTCTTCAATTGTAAATCGCAAATCGCAAATAGTAAATTCGCACAAACCTCGACGGATGATTTTGGCGCGAAATTGTCTGTCGATCTCGCAACGACTCGGCGATCGCTCTTCCTACAGGCCGTAGCTGCTTGCGATGAGCTTGATCGGGTGGATCACGTCCGCCTCGGCGATGTGCTCGATCTGCATCGTGCAGGCGGCGCATTCCGTCAGGACGTTTTGCGTCGGAGCCTTCTTCAGTGCGGTCTTGAGGCTCTCCGAGATCCGCGTGGCCAGCTCATAGTTCTTCGTCTGCATGCCGAACGTGCCGGACAGGCCGCAACAACCCGCCTGCAGGTCCGTGACATCGACCTTGAAATGCTCCTGCAAGAGACGCAGACTCACCGTCTCCTCGCCGACCGCGCACAGATGGCACGGCAGATGATATGCGAACTTCCCCTCGATGGAGTCGGCTATCGGCTGGAGTTTGCCCTCGCGACGCAGAGAGGCCAGGTAGTTCATCAGTTCGAACGTGTTGGCCGCGACGAGCGAGGCGTCCTCGCCCGCCACGTAATGGCGAAGCTCTTCCCTCAGGCAAAGAGCCGCGCTGGGCTCCGAACAAACGATCTTGTAGCCCTCGCGGACGGCCCGGGCGAGATGCTTGACGCTGTACGACAGGTCGCGTTGGGCCAGCCGAACGTCGCCATAGACGATGGCCGGCAGCGGCGCCGGACGCTGAGCCGGAAGGATGACCTCGACCGCATTGTGCCGCAGAACGTCCAGAACGGCAAAACCCAGCTCGTGATCGTTGAAGTTGGCATAGGTGTCGACGAAATACGCGACCTTGTCCACGGGACTGCCGATCGCCCCGTGGGCGGCCAGGTACTTCGCGCCGGCCTTGAGAAACGAGCCTCGGGCAAAACGCGGCATGCTCCGCCGCTTGTCGATCCCCGTCGCCTTCTCCAGCAGCCGCTTCGAGACCGACAGTCCCATGACCGCGTTCGACAACGGGCTGAACAGGCTGCCCATTCGGCTGAGATGCCGGTTGCGACTCAGAAGGAACTCGGTCCGGCGAAGCCCCTTTCGCCGCACGTGCTCGGCGCGGGCGGCGGTCATCAGCATGGAGATGTTCGTGCCGGAGGGGCACTGGCGCTCGCACATCTTGCAGTTGACGCACAGATCGAGGAACTTGCGGAACTCGGGCGACTCGAAGTCCTGCTCGCTGAGCTGCCCGGTCGCCCAGTAGTGGAGCAGGTTCGCCTTGGCGCGGGAACTGCCCAGCTCCTCGCCCATGGCCCGAAACACGGGGCACATGCGCAGGGCCGGCTCCCGGCCCAAGCACAGGCCACACCCGTAACACTGCTCGAACTCGAGCTCCAGTTCGTTGGGCTTGAAGAGCATCTCGGACCGCGCCCGCTCGGGCAGGACAGGCCGCTCGCGCCGAAGGCTCTTGAACATGATGCCGGGATCCTCGTTGAGGATCTTGCCCGGGTTCATCAGGCCGGCGGGATCGAAGATCGTTTTGACCTTCTTCAGGATCTCGTAGTACTGGTCGCCGTACTGCCTCCGAACGTATCCCTCGCGGATCAGACCCACCGCGTGTTCGCCGCTGATCGAGCCGCCGAGCGACCAGGCCAGCGTGAAGACTTCCTCGGCGATGGCCTTCATCTTGTCCCGATCCCGCGGATCGCCGAGATCCAGGTAGGGCCGCAGATGCAGCTCGCCGTCGCCGGCGTGGCCGAAGTAGCACACCGTGATTTCGTGCTTCTTCTGAATCTTCTCCAATCCCGCGATGTAGTCGCCCAGACGCCGGTAATCGACACTGACGTCCTCCATGAACTCCGCCGGGTGCTGGCGTCTTCGCTTGCGGTACAGCAGCGGCCCGGCGTCCTTGCGTGATTTCCACACGCGGGCCTGGGCCTTGGGATCGGTGATGATCGTCCGGCCGCAGGCCCCTTTGCCGACCGCCGAATCGGTTGCTTGAATCTTCGCCCGGACCTCGTCGGCGGAGGCTCCGATATGCTCGACCAGCAGAACCGCCGCCGCGCCGGCCGGCAGAATGTCCCGGTACTGAGGGAGTTGATCGATCGCCAGATTGATCAACGAGCGATCCATGAGTTCGCAGGCGACGGGGTTGGTGTCCACGATCGTGGGCACGACCTTCGCCATGCTGTCGAAGGAGTCGAACTCCAACTGAAGCAGACCTTTGGCCGCCGGCAACGGCACCGTCCTCAGAGTGATGCTTGTGAAAACCGCCAGCGTCCCCTCCGAGCCCACGAGCAGGCGAGCCAAGTCTATAACGCCGTCATGGCAAACGCCCGCGATATGGTAGCCGGTCCGGTTGCGTTTGGTCGCAGGCTGGGCCTAGTCGATGATCGCCTGATTGGACGTGAGAAGCGACAGGCAGTCCTTTGCGATGGACCGTCCCGTGCCGGTGAGCCGCTCTGCGTCAACGCCGTTGCGAAATTCGACTGTCGTGCCGTCCGGCAGGACCGCCTCGATGGCCTCCACGTAGGCTGACGTATGACCGTACTGAAGAGAATGAGCGCCCGTGGCATTGTTTCCTACGACGCCTCCGATCGTCGCCCGGTTGCCGCTGGACGGATCGGGTCCGATCTTGCGGCCGCCCTGAGCCAGACGCTTGTTGAGTTCGTCGAGCACTACCCCCGGCTCGCACGTGACGAGATCGCCTTCGACTCGCGTGATCCTGTTCATGTAGCGGGTCATGTCCAGAACGATCCCGCCGCACAGCGACTCGCCAGCCACGCCGCTGCCGGCTCCGCGAGGCGCCACGGGAAGGCCGAGAGCCCGCGCATACTTCACGATCGCGACGACGTCCTGGGCATCCCGCGGCGCGACGACGCTCCGGGGCAGGATTCGATAGCTGCTCGAATCCGTGCTGTATGCAACGCGGTGAATGATGTCCGCATGGACGTCGCCCCGGACGAGCTTCGCCAGCTCGGCGGCGATTTGCGATGGCTCTTTCTCTGTCATGACCCCTGCTCTCGCTACTGGAAGTCCCTCGGCAGGAACTGCGACGTGCCGACGGATCCGCTCATTCGCAGGACCGCCAGATCGTCCTCGCCAACCTGGCCGTTGATGAACTGCTGCACGACAGGATGGGGATGGTTGCGAATGTGATCGGCGTCTCCATCGGCGACGATCTTGCCGTTGTGAAGCATGATGATGCGGTTGGCCACCTTGTATGCGCTCTTCATGTCGTGAGTGACCACGACCGTCGTGACGCCCAGCTCGCGCTTGAGCTTGAGGATCAGCTCGTTGATGATGTCCGACCGGATGGGGTCCAGACCCGTCGTCGGCTCGTCGTACAGGAGCACTTCCGGATTCAGAGCGATCGCCCGCGCCAACGCCGCCCGTTTCCGTTGGCCGCCGGAAAGGCGGGCGGGGAAGTAATTCTGAAAACCGTCCAGGCCGACCATCGCCAGCTTCATCTTGACGATCTCGTCGACCTCCCGCCAATTCCGGACCTTCACGTGCTGGCGGATCGGGAACATGATGTTCTCCGCGATCGTCATGCTGTCGAAGAGCGCCCCTTCCTGGAAGAGATATCCGAACTGCGTTCGGACTTCGTTCAGTTCGCGTTCGCTCAGGTCGTCCACCCGGCGGCCTTTGAAGTACACCTCGCCCTCGGTGGGCCTCTGCAGGACGATGAAGTGCTTGATCAAGACGGTCTTGCCGCACCCGCTGGGGCCGATGATGACCGTGGTCTGGCCCTTCTCGATCGAGAGGCTGATGTTGTCGAGCACCATCTTGTGGCCAAATCGCTTGGTGAGGCTCCGCACCTCGATGATCGCCTCGCCGCGATCGGCCTTCTGCTCCTGATGATTGTCATCCGTCGTTTTTTCCAAAGCGGGCACTCCAAGACGGTGAACGAATGGATCCGGGCGACTCCGCGCCTCAGGTTACTATGCTCTTGACGGGCCAGAAGATCTCGTAGATGCTCTTGAAGATCACGGCCAGCGCGAAGTCCAGTGCGAGGATCGAGATGAAACTGGCGACGAAGGCCTCCGTGCACGCCTCCCCGACGCCGTGAGCCCCTTCCCGGCAGTTGAACCCTTTGTAACAACTGATCACGGCGATGGCCCCGCCGAAGAAGAAGGCCTTCACCACGCCGATGGAGACATCCCACAAGGCGACCGCCGAGGCGCTGAACGTCCAGTAAGCCCGGCTGTTGATGCCGAACTGCAGGAAGCTCACCAGGGCGCCGCCGACCACGCCCATCAGGTCGGCAAAAATCGTCAGCACAGGCGTCAGCAGCAAACACGCCAGCAGCCGGGGCGCTACGAGATAACGAACCGGGTCGGTTCCCATGCTCCGAACCGCGTCGATCTGTTCGGTCACGTTCATCGTGCCCAGCTCGGCCGTGAGGGCTCCGCCGATACGTCCGGCCAACATCACCGCCGCCAGCACCGGGCCGAGTTCCTTGACCACCGAGATGTTGATCAGAACCCCCAGATGCTCTTCCAGCCCCATGCCGGCAAGCTGGTCGTAGGCCTGGACCGCCAGCGTCATCCCGACGAACGCGCCGGTGATCATGATCACGGGCACGCTGTGCACCCCGATGATGAACATCTGCGTCCAGATGAGCGGGAACGTGGACTTCCGGGCAAGACCGCGAACGGAGGTGACCCCAGACCGCCAGGCAAATCGGCCGAACCGGCCGGCGTTGACCACATCCTCGATAGCCTTGGCGCCAAGTGCTGCAATCATTGCAGACTTCCTATCCATAACAACGAATGGGTATTGGGCACAGGCGAGCGCAAGCCGCATACCTGTCTTGCTTTTAACAGGCCGGCGGATGAATGTCAAGGTTGCTGCTACGAGATGGGTTCGAAAACCCTGACGGTGTTCTTGCCGGAGTGTTTGGCGATGTACAGAGCCTGATCGGACCGGCTGGTGATGTCCTCGGGATTCGTGTCCGCCCCGTACTCCCCGACTCCGACGCTGATCGACAGCTTGATCTGGTCGTGCTGCCACAGGAGCGGCGAGCGGGCGACGGCGTCCACGTTGCGTTCACAGACGATATTTGCGGCGTCGAGCCCGGTGCTGGGCAGGATGATGGCGAATTCATCGCCGCCGTACCGCGCGGCCAGGTCGATCTGGCGGATGCACTCCTTGATTCGATGGCTGATCTCGATGATCGCCCGGTCGCCGGCCCGGTGGCCGTGAACGTCGTTGATCTGCTTGAGGTTGTCGATGTCGGCCATGATCAGAGCGACGGTCCCTCCATGCCGCCGGGATCGCCACAGTTCGCGTTCGAGAGCCTCGTAGAAGGTCTTGTGGTTCATCAGACCGGTCAGGCCGTCGGTGGTGGCCTGCCGCTGCATCTTCTCGAACAGCCGGATGTTGCCGATCGAAGCCCCGACAAGCTGGCCGAACAGTTCGATCAGGGCGATGTCCTCGCTGTTGAAGTCGTCCACATCGGCCTTGTCGGCCAGATTCAACGCCCCGACGACGCGCTCGTGACAGATCAGCGGCACGATGGCGCAGTTGCGGGTCATGTAGTTGTTCGCATAATTGCGTTGAGATCGCCGAATGACGGGTTTTGTGTGCAGATCGATGTTGCCGGTCAGGATCAGTCCCCTGCTCTTGACCGCCATGACCATCGGCGACGGCGGGTTTTGGTTCAGCGACACGATCCGGTTGATCGGGAACGGGTGATTGTGCCGGATCAGATGCAGGATGCTGTTGGTCTCGTCCAGGGCGTACAACGATGCGAAACGGGACCCGACAACCGTGGGGATTCTGTTGACGCATACGTCGGCGATGTGGTCGATGTCCAGGCAGTTGATCTCCCGGGCCAGCGGCGTCACCTGTTCCAGGAGCGAGGGCTTCTGCGGGAGGTCCGTCGAGTTGTCGTCAGCTTTCTTGTTGCGGGTCATGATCGTATCAGAATAACAGTCCGGTAAACTGAGACACGGCATACACAGTTTCGACGATGGTTCTATCGGCGATTCCACGGACTCGGTTCGTAAAAAGTGCGTGGATCTGAAGTTTGAGCCGGCGCCACGCCTGCCCGGAGGCGACGGGTGGCGCCAATCGCCGACCCGCTTATCGGTCCTTACAGGAGGGAGAGCATGTCCCGCTTATCCTTGTTGTCACGCAAGCCCCGATAAAGACCGGCGAATTTTTTGAAAAACGGAAGAAAAAACCAGTTGACATCGGCGGTATCCGCTTTTACATTTTGTAAAACATAAAAGGGC
>JBDKUU010000823.1:0-2534 GCA_039679525.1 Phycisphaerales bacterium
ACGGCGAATCCGGCCTGCTTCAACCGCATAACGAGCCGGCTCGTCAGAAAGCGATTGCAGAAGACGCCGCCGCTGAGGGCCGCAACCTCCAGGCGAGTGCTCTCGCGAGCGGCTTCGGCCATCGCCAGCAGGGCTTCGGCGAGCGTGTTGTGGAACTTCGCAGCGACGATCGCCGGGGCTTTCTCATTTCGAACGTCCTCCACCACGCCTACGATCGACCTATGCAGGTCGATTTGAAGGGGTTCGCCGCCGGCTTGACGCAGATCGAACTCGTAGCGATCCTCGGTGCCCGACTGCGCCAGCGATTCGAGAGCCATCGGCAGTTGGGCGTCGAAGTGATTGAAGCCGCCCAGGCCCAGCATCGCTGCGACCGCGTCGAAGACTCGCCCCAGGCTGGAGGTGTTCACCACGTTGAGCCGCTTGTCGATCTGCTCGTCGATCAGGCGGAGCTTGCCGGCATCGGGTTCGATCCGTTCGAGCAGCCAGGAGAATTCGTCGAGCTTGAACTTCGCTCCATATGCCTGCTTCAAGAGCCCCAGGAGCGGCCGGACCGCTTCTTTGCTCGCCTTGTCCCCGCCGGCCAAGGGGTAGTACGCCAGGTGCCCGAATCGCGTGAACTGCGTCAGCGACGCGATCATGCACTCGCATCCCCAGATCATGCCGTCCGTGCCATAGCCCGTTCCGTCGCACTCGATGCCGATCACCGGACCGTCGCGCCCATGCTCGGCCAGAACCGATGCGATGTGAGCCCAGTGGTGCTGAACCTCGATCACCCTGACATTCGGGAGAGACTTCGCATATTGCGTGGACACGTAGCCCGGGTGCAAATCGCACGCGACGACGCTGGGCCTGGCCTCGAACAGACCGGCCAAGTGCTTTATCGAGCCCACGTAATGGTGATAGACCTCGGCGTCCTCCAGGTCGCCGATGTGCTCGCTGAGGATGAGCTGATTCCCTTTCACGAGGCAGAACGTGTTCTTGAGGTCCGCACCGGCCGCGAGGATCTCCTGCGGCGAATCCTCCCGCATCAGGATCGGCGTGGGCACGTAGCCCCTGGCTCGCCGAAGCACGACCCGCTCCTCGCCGAGGAAGTACACGATCGAGTCGTCCACCTGCCGATAGATTTCGCGGTCGTGCATCAGGAAGGCGTCCGCAACATCGCCCAGCCGCTCCAACGCAAGGTCATTCTTGCAGATCAAGGGCTCATCGGAGAGATTGGCGCTGGTCATCACGAGCACGTCCAGCCCTTCCGCAAACAACAGATGGTGCAGCGGCGCGTAACAGAGCATGAACCCCAGCGAATTGACGCCCTGCGCCACAGCCGAGGCGATCGCGGCTTCCGCACGCCCGGGCAGCAGCACGATCGGGCTCTCGGGACTTGTCAGGGTCCGTTCAGCCCCGGCGTCCACGATCGCGTGCTTTCTCACCTCCGCCACACTGGCGGCCATCAGGGCAAACGGCTTGAAATCCCTGCGTTTGCGCCGCCGCAATTCGAGAACCGCTTCGTTGTTGAGGGCGTCGCAAGCCAGGTGGAACCCGCCGAGCCCTTTGATCGCGAGGATCTTGCCCGCCCGAAGCAATTCCGCCGTCCGCGCGATCGATTCATCGTTGCCGGTCGCGATCGTGTCGCCGGCGCGATCGGTCAACCACACCTTCGGCCCGCATCGCGGGCACGCCACCGGCTGTGCGTGAAACCGACGGTCCGTCACGTCGCGATACTGCTCCGCACATCGCTCGCACATCTCGAAGACGGACATCGTGGTGTTGGGCCGGTCGTAAGGGATCGTCTTGACGATCGAATAGCGGGGCCCGCAGTTCGTGCAGTTGATGAATGGATAGCGATAGCGAAAGTCCCCCCTGTCGCCGAGTTCCCTCAGGCAGTCCGCACACACGGCGGTGTCGGCCGAGACCTCCGAGAGAACCTCGCCGCCGGAATGGCTGCCCCGAATGACGAATTCCTGCTCGCCCTCGCAGAGCGGCACGCTTTGGGCTTCGCACGATTCAATTCTCGCCAGCGGCGGCTTGTCCGACGACGTCAGCCGGATCAGGAATTCATCGATTCGCGGGCCCGGGCCTTGAAGCTCGATCGTGACTCCTCGCGTATCGTTCAAAACAAAGCCGGTCAGCCCGAGGGACACAGCCAGTCGATGCACCGTCGGCCGGAACCCCACCCCCTGCACGCGACCTGTCACCAGTACCTTCTTTCGCTCCATCGCACCGCCTGCCTAATGCCGCTGCCTTGGGCCTATGAGCACCCAGTCCCGAAGAGTTGTGAAATTCGGCACAATTCGCAGACCCGGCTCATACAGTGATCCGACCCTCCCGGCCCGCCCTCAAGAAGTCGATTCTTCAGAGAATCATACGTTCTTCGATAAAAAATAACAGCAAAAATCCCTTGCTTGACTCCCGCGGGGTATGGTAGACTGGTTTCAGTTCGTCGTCGGTCGCTCTGTGACCACACGGAGATGGCCCGCGGCGATAGAACAACGGGGCCGTAGCTCAGTTGGGAGAGCGCTTGCATGGCATGCAAGAGG
>JBDKUU010000824.1:0-1949 GCA_039679525.1 Phycisphaerales bacterium
GGATTTTACCACACTGGAGGATGATTTATTGATGGATGCCGCAAAACTTACCCCTGAAGATCTTCTTCAGTTGTCGCGGTCTGGATTTAAAGTTGTTTTCTACGACACCCTCGAGGATTTCTACCTCGCCGAGGCGCTGGAGTACGTCACGGCCTGGAAACAGGCGACGCTAGACTCCCCCGCCGGCATCTGCGGCCCCATCGGCCCGACCGAGCAACTCCCCTTGGTCGCCCGGCTCGTCAACGAGTTGGAGATCGACCTGCGAAACGCGCACTTCTGGGGCATGGATGAGTGGTATCTGAGCGGCCGGGAGGCCCCGCAGACCCACCCGCTCTCGTTCGCCCGGGCCGACCGGGAACTCTGCTTCGATCGCATCGAAATGGGTCTCAAGATGCCCGAGGAGAATATTCACTTCCTCAAAGCCGACGTGTCGCCGTATGTCGAGAGCTGGAATGGCGTCCGCTGCGTCGTCATGCAGGGCGGCCAGGGCGATATCAAGCACTGGGCCTTCAACGACCCGGTCCGCCGGGAGGGCAAGTACAAGGATCGTCCCCCGACTCCCCAGGAGTATCGCAAGCTCACGACCCGCGTGGTCGATCTGCACCCGGTGACGGTGCTGCAGAACGCCCGCACCAGCGGCGGCGGCGTGGTCACCGGCGTTCCGACCCAGGCGATTTCAGTGGGGCCCGTCGAGACGTGGAAGGCGGAAAAGGTCTCTATCTGGCAGGCGGGCACGCACGACAACCCGTTCGGCATGCGGCTGACCACGCTGATGATCGGCAAGAAGATTCCCGACAGCGCGGCGCCGATGTCCCTGTTGGCGGACCATCCGAACGTACAGTTCAATTTCTATCGTCCGGCGATCGGCACGTGCAACGCCGAGATGCATTAGTTCATGGAGAGTTGACCGATGGCTGTGGACATTCTAATCCTGAATACGGCGGTGGTGGACCTGCGACGGCCGGACTTCGACTTCACAGACGCGCTCGTGGGCAAGGGCGGCCTGGCCAAGTGCAAGACCCAGGATATGCCGAACTACTCCCAGCAGCAGCTCAAGCAGTGGATCGACGAGGGCTTCGCCACGGCCGGCGGCCCCGGCAACACAGCGCCCTTGATCGCGAGGACCGGGTTGAAGGTCGCAGTCGGAGTCAATCTCGGCGCAGGCGCGTACGACGGCCTGGACGCCCAAGGCCGCTACTGGTACGACGCCATGGTCGCCAATGGCATCGACATGTCCGCGACCCACATCCATCCGAGCCTGCCGACCGGCACGACCTTCATCCACAGCACCACCGGCGGGGATCGCGGCGGCATTGCCTACTTCCCGAACGCCAACAACGACTTCGACTTCGACGTCTTCCGAGCGGCGGTCGAGCGACTGAAGCCCCGGATCGTCTACTACATGTACTCGGGCCTCTCCGATCGCGGCGACTCCAACGGCGGCAGCGACCTGGCGGACTTCATCCGCTGGTGCCGCGAACAGGGAGCGGTGACCATCGCCGACAGCCACACGCTCACCGGCGATCCGCACGGATTGATCGCCCAAGGCAAACCGGTGAAGGAGTACAAACTCCTGGCGCCGCTCTTGCCCGAGCTGGACCTGTTCTTCACCTCCTCCGACGAGGCCAAGCTCATCGAGAACACGCTGGGCCGAAAGCCCGCCCGGAACGACCTCGACGAGCACGCGTACAACGTTCAATTTCTCGAATTCCTGACGCGGCGGTTCTGGCAGGATGACGACCGGACGAAGCTCTTCGGGGTCACCGTCAGCAATGGAGCCTACGAGAAGCACATCCTGCCGGACGGCCAGACGGAGTGCCCGACCAAGGTGACCTCCCGCTTCATGGCGGGCGAGGTCGTGGACCTCGTCGGCGCGGGCGACTCCTTCCGCGCCGGGCTCATCACCTACGTCGCCAGCAATCTCGACGCGTTCCGCAAGGGCAGGATCG
>JBDKUU010000825.1:0-7072 GCA_039679525.1 Phycisphaerales bacterium
GGCCGACGAAGCCCGCCAGTTTCGCGGCGCCGCCCTGACCCAATGGATGCTCCGGCAGATCCGCGATGGACTTCAGGACGATCAACACGATCGGAAGCAGGATCGGGAGGATGGCTTTGAGGGCCGAGGGGCGACGCTCATCCGCGACCGGCTCGGGGGACGCTCCGTCCGGGACGTTCACGCCGGCGGGCATGCGCCGCGTCGCGACCATCGCGAACAGCCATCCCACAACGAAGGTGATCAGGCTCACCAACAACCCCCAGAGGATCACCAGTCCCAGGTCCGCCTTCAGAATGCCCGCGGCGGCGATGGGGCCGGGGGTCGGCGGAACCATCGTGTGGGTGGCGTACAGGCCCAGGCTCAGCGAGATCGCGCTGGCGGCCAGGGGCAGTCCGGCCCGGCGGGACATCGCCTTGGCCAGCGGCGACAAGACTACGAAGCCCGAGTCGCAGAAGACCGGGATGCTGACGATGTAGCCGATCAGGCCCATCGCCAGGGGGACGTTCTTCTGACCGACCAGGCGGATCGTGCGTTCGGCCAGGGAGAAGGCGCCGCCCGACTTTTCGAGAAATGTCCCGATGATCGAACCGGCCAGGATCACGATGCCGATGGCGCCGATCGTGCCGCCGAATCCGTCGTTGACGGCCTTGACGACATCCGCCAGGGACATCTTGCCCGAGGCGACGCCGTAGCCGAACGCGGCCAGCAGCAGGGCGAGAAACGGGTGCAGCTTGAACCGCGTGGTGGTCAGGACGATGAAGACGATCGCCAATCCGAGGAGCGTCAGGAGCCACATAGACTTTGCCTGTTCCTTTCCAAGAGATGTCGCCATTCTACAGTCGTCCATCCCGATGACAAACAGATTCCTCGCGGTCGAGGGCAGGGGTGTCCGGACGCAGGGGCAACCCCCTGTGGTCGCCCTCATGGACGTTCCGACAAGGGCAGGCACGGGGGCCAGTCCTCGTTCTTTTACACATCTTCGGCAGGCCGGACACGCCCGCGGCGGGCGTGTGAGGGGGGGGGTGCGCTTTGGGCCAGAGGCATGATAGACAAGATGGAGACTTCGCCGAGACAGTGGGATCGTCCAGACCGCAGAACCGGGCTCCGCCGACATCATGCTGCTGGCCCAAAGCGCAAAATCTCGGGGGTCCGGGGGCAGCGCCCCCGCTCTTGGACGCCGTGCGACAGGTGAACCGCCTGGCCGCAGATCGCGTAGGCATTTGGATATTCGAGCGCGGCCTGGGCGATATGTGATTTCGCCAAGGCCGAGTGGCGGCAGGTTGAGGCATGGAGAAGGAGAAGACCGATGGCCAAAATTGGACTATTCTACGGCAGCACGACCGGCAACACCGTCAAAGGGGCCGAGCTGATTCGCAACGCGTTCGGCGCCGACAACGTCGATTTGGTCGACGTGGGAATCGAATCGTCGCAGGAACTCAAGAAATACGACGTGCTGATCCTGGGCACGTCGACCTGGCACTGGGGCGGCCTGCAGGACGAGTGGGCCTTGTTCGAGGACTATCTGACCCGCGACATCCTCAAGGGCAAGAAGGTCGCGTTCTTCGGGCTGGGCGACCAGAAGCGGTACCCCGACCATTTCGTCGACGGCATGGGCCTGCTCTATGAGAAGGTCAAGCCCCTTGGTGTGAAGGTGGTCGGGCTGTGGCCCAAAGAAGGATACAACTACGAGGCGTCGGCCGCGGAACTCGGCGAGCACTTGGTGGGCCTGGCTCTCGACGAGGACAGCGAGCCGCAAAAGACCGAGGAACGCATCAACCAGTGGGTCCGGCAGCTCAAGAACGAGCTCGGCATGAAGTGACCGCGTTGCGTGGCGACCTGCGTCTGTCACGCCCGGGAAATCACCCGTTCGGACCCAGTTCCGCGGGCCTGGCCGCCGCGGTTGTCTCGGCAGAGGAGTTCTGACCCTTCGTGTCGTTCCAGACTCGCAGCTCCGTGACCTCGATTTGAGGATTGAGGGCGGACGTCGGATTCTCTCCCCAAGGGCATCCGGCGCGGCAGACGATATGCCGCTTGGAGCCCGGCAGGATCGGGCCTCGCCAGTCCTGGTCGGCCGCGACGGGCGTTGCCGCCCATTCCTGAGACTCGCAGAAGAGCCGCTCTTTGTCGTCGAGCAGGGTGATCCTCAGCGATAGCAAAGAGACCACCGCATCGCCATTGTTGACGATCTCGATTTCGGTGCGGATTCGCCCATGGTCGTCCGGCTCCGAGGTCGTTTTGGCGGAGATGGTCAGCTCCTGGGTGTATTTCGGGTCGCGTCGGTCGTCCAGCATGTCCGACAGGGCCGGCGGCAGGGACTTCGTGAACTCCGGAAGCCCGTGAACCGCGTCCTTCGCCAGGGTCAGAGCCACCTCCGATTTCTCGCTCGCCAGATGCACGACGTACAAAGCCACGACCGTCCCGCCGACCAGCAGGGTGATGACGATCGCGCTGAGGCCCAAAGCCAGGCTCGACAGAAACGTGTGTCTGCGAAACGTGATGTAAGAAGGCTGAGTTATCATCGGACACTCCTTTAACGTCTTTGGCGTTCGGTTCACTCCCTCAGTCGTGGGACGACGTGAAAGATTTCACAGATATCGCCGGTTTTCCCACTCGTCGCGCAGGATTTGAACGGTCCGGCGGCAAGTCCGTTCGTAGTGCGCCCGCGAGGGCGTATCTTCCTCTTGCGAGCTCGAGGACGAAGAGAAGATAACGCCTTGCGGCATCACTACAAACGAAACCCGCGACGCGCTTGTTTTCCACAGGTCCCGAGGATATGCTAAGAGGCGAGTTCACGGCCGGGGCAATCCGGCGTGTGTGCGACCGCTGTTCAACTCGGGATGGTGATGAAATGCGAAACTCACTCAAGACCCTGGGTCCTCTCTCCGTCATAAGCCTCATTTCCGCCTTCGCCGTCACGACAGTCCGGGCGGGCGACATCGTTCGGGAGGCGATCGACAAGACATCTCAGGACCAGTATCGCGTCTACCAGATCGATATCCAGAACATGGGCCTGGGGCTGTACGGCGGCTCGGCCTACAATCAGGGCTACCGCAGTCGCGACGGATGGGCCGCCGGCGTGGCCCTCTACAAGCCCGCGTGGACGGACGGCGGGACGTCGGGCAATCTCGAGGCTCGCCTGTATCTGGCCGACCAGCTCGCGGCCATGGGCCTGAGCGTTCAAATCCAGGGCCTCTACCGCAATGTCGTCGCGGAACTGCGGGGTTCCGAGCGGCCGGGCGACATCTACATCATCTCTGCCCACTACGACACGACCTCTGTCGGCGAGCGTCCCGGCGGCGACGACAACGCCTCGGGCACCGCCGGCGTTCTGGAGGCGGCCCGGGTGCTGAGCCAGTACAACCCCGCCGCGACCCTGCGGTTCATCGGGTTCAACGCCGAGGAGGATTGGATGCTGGGCAGCCAGGACTACGTCGATCAGGTTGTCCTGCCCGGCAAGGAGCGAATCATGGGGGTGCTCAACCTGGACATGATCATTCGCCCCGGCTGGGACAGCAATCCGCTGGCGCCCGTCGATCTGGACATTGAAACGAGCAGCAACAAGGCGTGCACCGCCTGGGCCCGCGTCTTCATGGACGTCGTCGCGGCCTATGTCCCTACGCTGAAGGTGGACCCGACCTCGCCCAACGGGTTCTACTGGGACGCCGGCGATCAGGGGCCGTTCATCTCGGCGAACTCGGACTACCCCGCCCTGATGATTGCGGAGAACACCGCCAGCGAGATCTGGTGGTACGGCTGCAACGCGTACTACCATCAGCCGGCGGATGCTGATGACGCGGCCGCCAACAACCCCCTGAGTCCCAGCGGGATCACCTATGACTATGGCTTCGCCACCGACGTCGTCCGTGCGACGATCGCAACGATCGCGAAAGAGGCTGCGGTCAAGGCCAAGCCGGCCCCCGGCTTCTTCGAATACCAGGCCGTGGCGACACGCGGGGCTCGGGCCGTCGAGCCGTTCACGATAGGGGAGGATCAGTACCTGGCAATCGCGAACAGCCGGGACGATCTCACCTGGCAGGCGGATGTGACCACGTATAAGTGGGACGGGAGCGTCTTTGTGAAGCAGCAGTCGATCCCCTCGCAGGGGGCCGCCGACTGCAAGTTCTTCAGTATCGGGGATGCGCACTACCTGGCGGTCGCCAACCTTCGCGACGACACGACCTACCGCGTCGATTCCAAGCTGTACCGGTGGGACGGGACCGGCTTTGTGCAGCAGCAGGCTCTTTCCACGACCGGAGCGGCCGGCTTCGCGTCCTTCACTATCGGGGGCGGCACGTATCTCGCCGTCGCCAACAGCCGGACCGACGCGGGGTACGACGCGAATTCGACGATCTACCGGTGGAACGGGACGAAATTTTCCGAGTTTCAGTCGATCCCGACGACCGGGGCGGCCGATTGCGAGTTCTTCACGATCGACGACGTGCCGTACCTGGCGATCGCCAACACGCAGAACGACGACACGCACGACGTGAACTCCTGCATCTACCGCTGGGACGGCACGCGTTTCGCGGAATTCCAGACCATCGCCACGCAGGGAGCCGCCGACTGGGAGGCTCTCCAGATCGGGGGCGTTTCGTATCTCGTTGTGGCGAATGGACATGGCGACGAGCCGGGCCAGGTGGATTCGAGGATGTACAAGTGGGATGGCTCGCGTTTCGCTCCCTATCAGCTTCTTCCCACGCGAGGCGCCGCTCACTGGACGTCCTTGTCCCTGGGCAAGGATGTCTGGCTGGCGGTCGCCAACAGCCGGGACGGCGTGACCTGCGACGCCGGCTCCGTAGTCTACAAATGGAACGGCGCCCGCTTTGTGGAGTCCCTGTCCCTGCCCACCCATGGGGCTGCCGGCACGGCGTTCTTCAGGATCGGCGAGACTCCTTTCCTGGCGATCGCCAACGGCCAAACCGACGCGACACATGATGTCGCGTCCGCGATCTATCGCTACCAAATGCCGCCGGCGGAAGATTCCGAGAACTAGGAATCCCGAGCGTCGTCCTCAGCTCGATGGTGTCAAGGTGGGATGTGTTGGTGCGTGTTGTGGTGACAAGATGGGTGGTTTTGTCTTGACCGGGACGATCGAAAGGGTATGATAAAACACTGGCGGTCTCTGTGTGCAACGAGGGACCGGGGTCGGGCCGGTTTGGGTTCCGGCGGCTCTGTGTGTCTTTATTCTTTTTTTTGGGGTTTTGTGGAGGACTGATCATGAGAAAGCTGAAGCTCTTGGTGATGGCTGCTGCGCTGGCGGGCATGTGCTCGCTCGCATCGGCCCAAGTTTTCAGCGAAAACTTCGATTCCTATGCCGCGGGCACGGCCCTGCACGGCAAGGGAGGGTGGAAGGGCTGGGGCAACGTCGACACCGCCGGAGCGCCGACGTCCAGCAAGTACGCCTACAGTGGCAAGAACTCCGTCGAGGTCATCGGGACGGCCGACCTGGTGCATGAGTTCAACGTTTCCGGCGGCAAGTACGAGTTCTCGGCCATGCAGTACATCCCCAAGGGGACGACCGGCGAATCGTTCTTCATCCTGCTGAATCAGTACACAGACGCCGGGGCCGCCAACGACTGGTCCATCCAGTTGAAGTTCAACCTGGGCACGGGTATTGTCACCGCCGAGTCGGAGGGCGATGGCGCGACCGCCGACATCGTGTACGATCGTTGGGTCGAGCTCAAGTTCCGCATCGATCTGACCAAGGACATCTGCGAGTGGTACTACGCCGGCGCGCTGGTCAAGACGCATGAGTGGGACGACAACGACCATGGGACGCTCCAGGCCATCGACCTGTTCGGCAACAACGCGTCCTCGGTCTACTACGACGACATCAAGATCACGCAGTACTATGACTACAAGGCCACGGTCGTGGCTCCGGCCGACGGCGCCACAGGCGTCGGGCTGCCTCTGATGCAGTGGAACAAGGGCGACACGGCCGCCTTCCACAACGTCTACTTCGGGACCACGCCCGAGCTGACGGAGGCGGATCTTGTCAGCGGCATGACGACCGAAGTCATGTATTACCAATTCGCCGGCGTTGAGTCCGGCGCCACCTATTACTGGCGCGTCGACGAGGTCGAGGCCGACGGCACGACCGTCCACGCCGGCGACGTGTGGAGCTTCACGATGGCCACCCCGGTGGCTTTCGGCCCGCAGCCCCGCAACGGCGACAAGTGGATCGCGACGACCACGGACCTGATCTGGAACGCCGGCCAGGATTCCGTCGAGCACGATCTGTACTTCGGCACGGATGAGGCCGCAGTCGTGGCCCGTGACGCGAGCGCGTCGAAGGGTCGCCTGGTGAGCCCGATGTTCACGCCGAGCGACCTGGCCAAGAACACCAAGTATTTCTGGGTTGTCGATGAGATCGACTCGGCCGGCGTGACGCATCCCGGCGAGATCTGGAGCTTCTCGACGATCGGCGGCCCCGGCGGCGTCAAGGGCGAGTACTTCGCCAGCAAGACCCCCGGCGGCGACGTGGCCCTGACCCGCACCGAGACCAATATCGATTTCAACTGGGGCGATGGCGGCGGCCCGGGCGCTCCGGTGCCCGTCGATGCATTCTCCGCCCGCTGGACGGCGGACCTCGAGATCGCGGTGGCCGACACGTACACCTTCATCACCCGGTCGGACGACGGCTCGCGGCTGTGGCTCGAGAACAAGCTGATCGTGGACAAGTGGGTCGACCAGGGCGCGACGGACACCGCCAGCGCCCCGATCTACCTTGAGCCGGGCATCTATGCACTTCGCATGGAGTACTATGACGCCGGCGGCGCCGCTTCGGCGCAACTGTACTGGCAGACCGCGACGATGACCCGCCAGGTCATACCGGCCGGTCCGCTCCAGCCGCCGGTTCATGCGATGGCCTACTATCCGATGAACAACGCCACCGGCGTCCGCACCGATGTGGTCCTGAACTGGACCGCCGGGCAGAACGCCGCTCAGCATGACGTGTACTTCGGCACGGACAAGGCCGCCGTAGCCGCCGCAACGGCGACGACCGCGGACATCTATCGCGGCCGCCAGGCGCTCGAAGAAATGACCTTCGACACGGGCACGCTCGAAGCGA